>CAYPBX010000384.1:0-3478 GCA_964409075.1 uncultured Candidatus Obscuribacterales bacterium | reverse complement strand
GAGGACACCAGCTCTACAGCCTCCTTTCTCGAGCCGGTCTTTAAAATCCTGCCCGGTGACCGCTACCAGACTATCGTCGGCGATGAAACGACGACAGCGCCCGGCAGCCAGCCTTCAAGTAAAGATTCAGCCTTTAGGCCAGCAGGCAGCCAGCGGGAAAGACAGGCTGAAGATAACGGGCCAAGCAGGCAGCAGAGAGGCAGCAGAGAGGCAGCAGAGAGAGAAGTAACTGACAGGATTGGCAGCGCCGACCGCGGCGAGCCGGTCGAGGATATAGAGGCGCTTTTAGGTACCGGCGGCATTTTTGCCACCATTGCCGAAGAGCTGAATAAGGAGAGAGGACAGGCGGCTGCCGGAAGCGCTGCGCCCGGGGAAAGCAGCGCGGATCGGGTTACAGCTGGCCCAGTTGCAGACAGGCTCGCCCCGCCAAGGTTAGCAAGCAGTGCTGCCGAGATGAGACCAGGGTCATTGCCAGGCGTAAGCGAGCTCTTAAACCGGGTGGAGACTAAGATCTCGCGAGCAGCATCCAGGCTGGCAGCGCAGGTAGAAGAGATTGAGTCAGGCCTGGATGAGGATCTCGATTGTCTGGTGCGCGCAGCCGAGGAGACAGACAAGGAGGCGGAAGCAAATCTGTCCACATCAACAAGGGAAATCCTCTCCCGACTCCAGGAGGCAGCCGAGAAGGCCTGCCTGGCTCTTGCCGACACAACAGCAAGCAGCCGCCAAAGTGTAGGTGAAATTAAGGAGAGATTCCGCAACCAGCTGGGTGAGTTACAACAGTTGGTGCTAGCAGAGCTGAGCCAGGGCGCAACCAGCCTCAAGCATAACGCTGAATGTGTAGCCACAGAAGCAACAACAGGCTTTTTCGAGCTCACCGACAAGCGCAGGTCAGATTTGACCGGGCTCCTGGAATCAATCCTGGAGGCTCAAGAGCATCGGGCTGACAGAGAGAAAGAGTCGTGTCGCTCAGCCTATGAGCGGATAAAGGAGCGCCAGAACCACGAGGGTCACGCGATCGAGCAATCGCTGGATGCGCATGCAGCCTCGCTGGGCGAAGATCTGGACAACGCCTGCGAGCGGGCGGGCATCAGACTTGCTGAGACAGGAGCCGACCTCAATCTATCTGCCGACGAAATAGTCACCATCTTCCAGCTGGAGCTGTCACGCGCCGGCAAAGCCGCCGCCGGCAAAGCCTTCATTCCGGGGTTGAGAGCCCAGAGAAGCCACCTGGAAGATCTCGCCGCCAGACTGAAGGGGCTCTACTTTGAGAAAGCAGATGGGCTTTGCGCCGAGCAGCCGGCAGCCCTGGACGCCCGGGTTGGCTCAGTACGGGAGGAGATAGATAAGCTGACAGCCAGGCTGCTTGAGCACCTGGAGCTTGCTGCAGCCGAGAGCCGCGATGAGCTGCATAAGGTTTTCACGCTGGTCAAAAATGATATTGACAGCAAGACAGCAGCTCTCGATGAGCTTTACGACAGAACCTCCTCGTCGGTTCAGGAGGTAGATGAGCAACTCTCCGCCTTCCCGGACAAGGCAGGCAGCTGTCTGCCGGCTGAGCTGGATTCACATGTATCCGAAACGGAAAGGCAGCTAGAGGCAATAGAGACAAGCACGGCAGACAGGCTCGCCTGCGAGATAGACAGGCAACAGTGCTGCGCCAAACAGAGCTTTGATAAGACCATGGACGTACTCAAGCAGTTGAAAACAAAGCAAGCACATGCCGCCAGGCAAGCTCAAGAGGAAGCACTGGCCGAGATGGGCCAGGCACTGGCAGCAGCCTATGAAGCTATTCAGGAGGCGACCGCCAGACACCTGGAGTGAGGGGGAGATTTTATCCAGGCAGGGATGTCGAGGTTAGATTTCAGGAACCCTCAGGAAATATCCGGTTTCAAACAGAACCGCTGCGGGCATACTCTTATCTGGATGTCACAGGCATTGCCTGTTGTAAGCAGAGGGCTGCACCACGAAAGGGCTTCCTGAGCACGAACCGCCACTGCCACTGCCTGCGTTTCTCAGGCAGGACGAGTCGATTGAGCGCGATGCAGATCAAACAGGCATCTATCTTTATCACGGCACCAACTGCTACCGCAGGTGGGAGATCAACCGCACAGGCTACATAGACCCAGGAAAGAGCGGCTACAGCTTCTTCTCCAGCAGTCAAGAAAGGGCCTATGCCTACGCGCGCGCTTCCTGCACGCGAGATCTGGCTGTCGGCTGGAGAAACTCGCTGGTGAGCGAGCCTGTCGTCATCAAGGTACGGTTTGATGCCCGCACCTGGATTCAGGCAGATTTTGTGCGCTTTGAGGAGCCGATCGACGGAGGGGACAGGACGGTTGTCTGCGTTGCCGTCGTCGGGCCGGTCAACCTCAAATGCATTGAGGCTGTCCTCTACTGCAGCCACGGCAACCGCTACCACCGGCAGTGCCAGCCTGTCAGAACATTTGCCGATGCCAAGCTTATCGCCGGCATAAAAAAAATGCGCAACGACGCCAGCCGCTTCCGCGCCGATGCCTGGGCTCTCAGCCAGATGTGCCTTATCAGGCAGGATCTGCACAACCGGCTCGCCGCAGGCGGCGCGCTTGAGGTGACCGCCGCCGATGAGCTCAGGCGCCTCAATGCCTTAAAAGGCTAAGCAATGGCAGTAGTTACTATTGCCTCTTTTGCAGCCGGTCTCCGGGGTTTAACCCTGTTGACCGAATGCTTACTTGTAACAGCATTCGCCCTGGGCATCTGCGCGCTGCCGGCAGGTAGCCAGGGAAAGGATACAGCCAGGCTGGAGAAGCTCCTGGACAAGGTAGAGAAAGATCCCACAAAGTCCTGGGCTGGACCGCGTCAAGGCAGCCGGGTCACTCAACCGGCAGGCCCTTACATTGTTGATCCGGCAACAAGGAGACAGCTGCCAGCCTGGCTTGCCAGCCCGGGTAAGCTGAATGGGCCTGCCGGCAGGAACAGCTCGACCGGACAGGGTATGCTGCCTGCCCTCATGCCCGGTGGCAATCAGAGACAGCCAGCCGGTGGTTCGCTAGATTCAGTATTGTACGAGCGCAATGTAGCGCTTTCAGCGGCCGACCGGGCATGGGCCGCTGCTGCCAGGGCTGGGCATGGTGAGAAGGCAGCCCGCCTGAGCGCAGCTGCCGAAGCACGCTACCACGCAAACATCGCTGCTGCCGCAGCCGACCGGGCTGTTTCCGGGGCAGCTGCCGGCCCGCCAGAAGCCAACTCCGCTGCCGCGGTCACCCGGGCTGCCGCCAACCGAGCCCAGGCAGCCGCACAAGCAGCCGACAGCGCAGCTGCAGAGATCAATTATTAGGCGCTCCCTGGGCGTGGATTCAGGAGGCGCTCGTCGGCTTCGCTCCTTCGCGTGGCAATTGCATTAACCGCTCCTAATTGTTCGCCAAGCGCCCGTTCGGCGCTGCCTTCCAGCACTGCCGCTCCAGGCGCTGTTGTCAATGTCTCGCGCACCATATATCCTTTAACG
>CAYPBX010000383.1:0-3480 GCA_964409075.1 uncultured Candidatus Obscuribacterales bacterium | reverse complement strand
GCTCGATGCTCTGCGCGAGGTGGGCGGGACCAAGGCGGTGATGGAGCTGCTCAAGGTACGAAACAAGCGCTTGGCTGCCAAGCTTGCCCCGCGCATGCAGGACAAGTCGTTGGCTGAGAAGGTGGAGGAGGTAGCCAAAATCTTCTCTGAGAGCGGGTTCATGACGGACTGGGAGGTGCTTGCCGACGGTAATTTTCTCATTTATCAGCAGCACTGCGCCGTCCACAGCGTGGCTGAGGAGTATCGGCAGTTGTGTGTTCTGGAGCCCCAGCTCATTGAGGCGCTTCTGGGCTGCAAGGTGGTCCGCAAACAGTACATGCTCGACAAAGACCCTGTCTGTGGCTACCTGATTGAAGCGTTAAATCCCCTTTAGCTCTAAATGCTGCCGCGGCGCTGACTCAGGCAGCCGGGACAGCTTGACGAAGTTGGCTGCTCCTCTGGCTGCAATCGGCAGACCGCCTGTAATTACAAGCGAATCTCCGTGGGAGACGATGCCGGAATCCAGAAGCTTCTCCTCGACAAGAGCCAAAGTGGCTTCCGAATCGCTCACCTCCATGAGCATGAATGGACTCACCCCCCAGTTGACGGACAGCTGGCGGAAGACGTGCAAATGCTGCGTGAGCGCAATTATGGGCCCGGGCGGCCTGAATTGTGAAATCAGCCTGGCAGTGGCGCCGGATTTGGTGAAGGCAGCAATCGCCCTGGCCTGCATGTCCACAGCCATGGCGCAGGCGGCATGAGCGATCGCCTGTGCCGAGGTTGGCGCCTTGTGCTCCTTGAGCTTTGTGTAGTCCTGTGTCTCCTCGGCGGCACGAGCTATTCTGTCCATCATTCTCACGGCTTCCAGCGGGTATTTGCCCACTGCTGTCTCGCCTGAGAGCATGACTGCATCTGTGCCATCGTAGATCGCATTGGCCACATCCGATGCCTCTGCGCGGGTTGGGCGCGGGTGCTCGATCATCGACTCGAGCATCTGGGTTGCTGTGATCACTGGCTTTCCTTTCAAGTTGGACAGCCGGATTATCCGCTTTTGTGCTGGCGGGACCTTCTCTGGCGGCAGCTCGACGCCGAGATCACCGCGGGCAATCATTACACCGTCTGCGACTTCAAGAATCTCCTCGAGATGATCGAGCGCTTCTGGCTTCTCCAGCTTGGCTATCACCAAGGGCGGTGGCCAGCTAGATGCTGTAAGCTCTTTCACCCTGACTATATCAGCAGCATCTCTGACGAATGAGAGGGCGATAAAGTCGACGTCGTGCGCAAGACCGAGTGTCAGATCTTGCTTGTCCTTCTCGGTCAGTGATGGTATAGACAGCTTGGCTCCCGGGATATTGATACCTTTGTGATTCTTCAAAATGCCGCCGCTCACAATTGAGCAACGCAGGTCGGTTGCATCGGCGGAGAGGACCGCAAGCTCGATGAGTCCGTCATCCAGGAGAATAGTGTCCCCGGCTCTGGCTTCCTGAACCAGCTGAGGATAATTGGTGCTAACAATTGAGGAGTTGCCTTCAATGTCGAGGCTGGTGAGGGTAAACTCACGGCCTGTCTCAAGCCGCACTGGCATGCCGCCCTTCAGAGATCCGGTCCTCAACTTCGGCCCGGATAGATCCAGGAGGATGCCTACTGCCCGCCCGAGGCTGGCCTCAAGCTCCCTGATGCGCGCGATCAGTGCCGCGATCTCCTGGTGGCCTGCATGAGAGCAGTTAAGTCTCACGACATCGACACCGGCATCCAGCAGCCCTTTGAGAACCTGCTGGTCGCTGCTTTGCGGCCCGACAGTAGCTACTAGCTTGGTGCGCCGGAACAAGCGCTCTCTCCTTGTCAGGCCAAACCCTGCCGACTGGCTGGCTTTGATCGCTGAGAATCTGCCGCCGCCGCGCGCGGCACAGTCGGATGACCGGCAACAATGAAAAGTTACAACAGCCGGTGTGCATTGTCTTGCCTTGCGCAAGCTTATAAAGAAACTTGTCGGCAGCGCTCTATGCAAATCTGTTGGCTGCTTAATTTGATCTGCTTTACATGCCGTGTTAGTATGCAACCTCGCTGGCAGCCCTAGGTCCGGAACGCCGAAAAACTGGACAGGGGGCGGGTTATCAAGATATAATCTATATTGAGTGCGGCTTCTAACCGCACAGGTAGCTGGATTCCAATGATTCCAGCCAATAACTGTACCTAAAGGAGAAGCAAGAAAGGCGGATGGACACTCGCTTTTGGGGTATCGCCAGGATGAGGTTGCTGAGTGCTGCCTTGGTCCTGGCTGTCGGATTCGGCAGCAGCCAGCTGCTGGCTTCTGGATCTGCCAATGACCTGCTTCTGGAAAGCGAGCAGCTGGGTCGCGGCGCGGTGCTCGTTGCTCTGGAGGATCGCCAGCGGGTCAAGTTTATGGTCGCCAGGGTCTTGATCGATGAGCCTCCGGAGAGGGTATGGCCTATACTCACCAACCCCTTTGAGTTCGAGCGCAAGATAAGCCCGCGTATGAAGAGTGTCGAGGTTGTCCTCGATCAGCCGGGCAAGTCAGTGCTCAAGTGCACGGTGGATGTCTGTTTTATCCTGCCCTGCCTGACCTATATCGTGGAGTCTACATACTCGCCGCTTGAGCGCATCGATTACAAGCGAGTGGGCGGGGCTATAAAGGATTTTCGCGGCGAGTGGAGAATAACTCCGGCTTGCCAGGGAAGGAAGAGCGAGGTCTCCTACAGCATGTACATTGAACCGGGCTTCCCCGTGCCGCAGTGGATAGTCCGGCAGGGGGTCAAGGTTGAGCTGCCACGCACCCTTAGAGCTCTACGCAAGCGCGTGCATGCTGTCTACCGTTTGAGCCAGCTTCCAGAGCGTCGCACCATCCTTGCTTCGGGCTCTCATCTCAACGCCGGCTGACTCTCGCCCTGGGGCAGGAAGAACAGGTGCGAGATCTCCGGGAAGGGGTTGTCCGTCTCCTCCAGCTCGGCAAGGAGGCTCTCATCTTGCGACTCTGAGTCGATCATCTCAACCAGCCTGGTGAAGCGCTCTTTATGAGCGTTAAAGCGCTCGATAGCATACTCCTTGGCCTGGCCGGTCGTAACCAGGAAGGGCCAGTCGCTTGACTGCAGGAGGAGCAGCTCACGGCTTGCCTGGGCAAGCGCCCTTTCTTGGAGCCTGCCTCCTGCCTTCCTGTTTGCTTCGGCAAGTCTCTCCATGGTGGACTCGCACTCGTGGATGATGGGCCACATCCAGCTGGTCTCGTCATTGAGCCATACCTGCCAATGTCCGCCAGCTCCCCAGGAGGACTCCGGAAGCTCTATGGCGCTTGCAGGCGGGTTGGCCGTTAAATATTCTCCTGCTGTCAAGACATCCACGGCTGTGTAATTGGCAAGCTTGCGCAACACCTCCTTCAGCCAGGCGATCCCCTCAAACCACCAGTGCCCGAACAGCTCAGTGTCGAATGCCACCATGATCAGTCCCTGCCTTCCGGTGGACTTGAGATGATCGGTAAGCGTGCGT
>CAYPBX010000382.1:0-3494 GCA_964409075.1 uncultured Candidatus Obscuribacterales bacterium | reverse complement strand
ATCGGAAGGATGTCTTGCAGGCTCAGCCCCTCGCTGGCCAGTCTGTCCCTCAACGCCAGGAGCACCTGCATCATCTGCCCTGTGCGCATGCGGTTCACGCCTAGGCCGCTAGCGCTTGCAAGCTGCATGGCGCCTGGAGACACACCTATATCATGGACAGCCAGCTCCCTGAGCCTGGCCAGCCCGCCGGTAGCCAGGCAGAGGCGCTCGGCTGAGCGGTTAAGAGAGCGGCTGAGCATGACTTTGAGACTGTCTCGCAGAGGCTCGGATTGATGCTGGCAGATGAGCTCTCCGGCAACACTGGTGCTCCCGGATTCCGCCTGCCCGCGCACAGTTATACAGCCCCCGCTGTCGCCTTGACCCCAGATCTTGATCAGCTCCCGCCCGGAGATTACAGGATCGCTGTTGTGGTTGAGAGAGAAGGACGGCGACACGATGAGCCTTCCTTCGATTGACTTCATACCCCTGCCCAGCAACGCCTGCATAAGAGTTGCTGCATCCTTCCTCTGGAAGTCGGGATCCTCACCCTGCACATGGACATCGCCTTTGAATGTGCCGCTTTCCTCCTCCAGCTCCCCGTCCAGATAGACAAGGGTGACAAACCGGTGCTGGGCGCCGAAGGTCTTGAGGGCAGCATAGGCAGTGAGAAGCTTGACGGCGGAAGCTGGATTGAAGGCTGCATCCGGCAGCTCGTTGCGAACTATCCGCCCGTCGCCCGTCTGCACGAGAATGCCGAACTGGGCGGGAGCTCGCCTTAGGGTTGAGCGGTGCCTCTTCTTGCGCCACTGGGCGCGTCTGCCGCCCTGTCGGGTGCGAGTTCGGGATGAGGACCGGTGCCAGCCCTGGCCTTTCGCCTGCCGACGAGCAGACCGGCTTCTGGCAGCGACAGCGCTGTGCTTGATAGTGCTGGCCTTAACGTTCGGGACCTGGGGCGGTGCTGCCGCGCGAGTCTCATCCGGGGGGAGTATCAGTGCAGTCACCAGGCTGGCGGCAGCCAGGAATTTACCGACGCTCTTGCGAATCACCACCGCCTGCTCTCCTTCATGGCGCGATGCAGATCTTGTAAGCCGCGCGGCTTGCCCGATTGCAGCCTTCCTGTTTGATATTCCCGCTGCTGGCGCATTAAAAACCTGGTGGTGAGCGTGCCTCAGGTACTGGCGACCGGCAGCCGCCTCTGCTGTCTGGAGGGGCTGTAATCGCTCAGCTCGGCTGCGTCTGTCTTGCGATGCAGATCAAAGGGAACAGTTCTTCACGGCGGCAGCGACGGATCACAGCCTCAGGCGCTTGAAGACAGGCTCTGGAATCAGCTTGATTATGAGCATGATCCATCTCCAGAACCAGGGCACGTAAAGGATGTCCTCGCGTTTTTCAATCGCTTGTGCAATACGCCTGGCGACAATTTCAGGGCTGGCGACAAGAAAGGTTCCTGGCTTGCCAAAAGTCATCGGTGTGTCGACAAAACCAGGTTTCACAGTCAGCACATGCACTCCATTTGGTGCAAGCCTCTGGCGCAGGCCGGCAAGGTAGGCGTTCAGTCCGGCTTTGGCCGAGCCATACGGATAATTGCTCTGCCTGCCCCTGTCTCCTGCCACCGAAGAGATGACGGCAATTCGTCCACTCTTGCTCTGCTCCATCCCATCTGCCAGGAGGGCGAGCAGGCAGGCAACGCCTAAGTAATTTGAATCGACTATTCTTTTGAAGTGATCGAGATCCGATCTCGCATTGCCCTGATCGCCCATCTCTCCGATGGAGATAACAGCCACATCTGGCTCTCCCATCTGCTCTTGCATGTCTGTGATAAGGCTTGCGTGTGTCTCGGGAGCGCTTGCATCGAAGCGCGAGAACGAGACGGGTATCTGGAACCGAATCGAGAGATCCGCGGCAATCCGCTGTGTCTTGACCAGGTTGCGCCCGCCCAGGTGCATGGCGCAGGAAGCGGTGGCCAGCTCTTTTGCCAGCGCGCGCCCGATAGCGGATGTGGGGCCAACCAATAGAACATTACCACTCATGGCTCGAACATCCTCAGCCGCTGCGAAAGCTCGGAGCGAAAGACGTCTGTTGGGTCGACGCTTCGTTTGATCTTCAGCCATTCGGGAAACGACGGATACATGCGCTTGAATGTTTCTGCCTTAAGGCAGGCATCCTTTGCCAGATAAACGCGCCCTCCGTAGGAGAGGACTATCTGATCCATGCGTTCGGTGAACTCGTGCAGTGAAGGCATGACCGGGATATCTAGAGCGAGTGTGTATCCTTGCATCGGAAAGGATAGGAGCTTGGATGCTTGTCCGAAGCGTTTCAATACCGAGAGAAATGACCCGCTGCCATTAGTCTGAATGACTTCAAGCACGTTGCGCAGGGCATCTTTCCCCCTCTCTTCCGGGACGACAAGCTGATACTGTATAAAGCCTTTGCTCCCGTAGAGTCGGTTCCAGGAGGCGATGGAGTCGAGCGGGTAAAAAAACGGTTCGTAATGCACCACGGATTCCTGCGGTGCTGCTGCCTGCAGTCTGTAATAGAGCTCGTTGAAGATGCTTACGGTTAAACGGTTTAACAAACCGGACGGCAGATTGCAGGGGACGAACAATCCAGGATTCTGTTGTGTTCTCAGCGGATTGTTTCTATAGGGAACCGGCAGATCGCGTAATTGCGCATGGTTGCCGCACATGACAATCCCGCGCCCGAGCGATTTTCCAGACGCCAGGCAATCTATCCAGGCCACCGAGTACTGAAAGCTCTGATCGCACCGCTTAAGCATCTCTACCGTCTCATCCAGTGATTTAGTGGCCCGGCGTGTCATCTTTATATAGGCTGTCTCGACTGGCAGAAGCTCCATCTCCAGCTCGGATACAACGCCGGTGAGTCCCATGCCGCCTGTAGTGGCTGCGAAGAGATCGGAATTTCTCTCGAGAGAGCAGTCGATAATCTCACCGCCGGCAACGATAAGTTTGAAGCTGTGTACGAAATTCGACAGGCACCCATCCTGGTGGTGGTTCTTGCCATGTATGTCGCTTGCCAGCGCACCGCCTGCGGTGACAAATTTTGTCCCTGGCGTCACAGGCAGGAAGAATCCTCTGGGAACGAAAGTTTTGAGGATGTCATCGAATGTGACACCAGCCTCTATGCGCAAGATCCTGCTTGTCCTGTCGAAGCCGAGTAAGAGATCGACCCTCTCTGTAAGGAGGGTGTTGCCGCTGCCCAGGAGCGCAGCATCCCCGTAGGATCTTCCGCATCCTCGCGCCAGCGCGCCGCTGCTGCTTGAGTTTGCCACCAGCCTGGACAGGCCTTCCACATCCTCCTGGCGGAAGACACGACTCTTGATGACCGGATATCGTCCCCATCCGGACAGGTGTTCGATACGAAAGGCATCCTCAGCAGGCAAAGTGCTGATAGACCTGCTGTTTACCATGTGAGCCTGGCTGTGAGTGAAATCAAATTGCAAACGAATCGAGCTTCCTGGAGAAGAAGACGAGCAGTCCGGGCAGACCATATATTAC
>CAYPBX010000381.1:2004-3498 GCA_964409075.1 uncultured Candidatus Obscuribacterales bacterium | reverse complement strand
AGGCTGGAGCCGACCGGGTGGTCCTCTGGGGAGACGGCACGCCCACTCGTGAGTTTCTATACGTGGAGGATGCGGCGCGCGGTATTATCATGGCCTGCGAGGCATATGAAGGCGGCGAGCCAGTAAATCTTGGCTCCGGCATGGAGATTTCAATTGCTGATCTGGCCTTGAAAATTGCTGATTTGACGGGCTATGCCGGCAGGATTGAGTGGGATACCGAAAAGCCCAACGGGCAGCCGCGCCGCCGGCTGGATACAACCAGAGCCCGGGAGGCTTTCGGCTTCCAAGCGGAGACCGACTTTAACGAGGGGCTCCGCATGACGGTTGACTGGTTTCTCGAGCACCAAAGGGAGCTGTCCGAGTCGAAGACGGTGGTCTGATGGCTGAGGCGATCCCGGGGAATCCCACACTTGGAGATGTTGTGGCTGGCAACGAGCAGGACCGGCCTTGCATTGTCATCGAGCCGACGCCGGGCTGGGTGGGTGTGGATTTCAAGGAGCTGTGGGCTTATCGGGAGCTCTTGCTCTTCTTCTGCTGGAGAGATGTTGCCGTTCGCTACAAGCAGACTGTGCTGGGCATTGCCTGGGCAATTGTTCAGCCGCTCATGATGATGGTTGTCTTCTCAGTTGTTTTCGGGCGCCTCGCCCGCCTGCCCTCGGAGGGCATACCGTATCCGCTCTTCTGCTTTGCGGCTCTCCTGCCCTGGCAGTACTTTCAAACCGGGACCACCAATGCTGCTAACTCTATGGTGATCAATGCCGGTTTAATCACTAAAGTCTACTTCCCCAGGCTGATTTTGCCTCTGGCTTCTGTTACGACTCCCCTTGTTGATTTCTCTATTGCCTTTATCATTCTCATATTGCTCATGATCTGTTTCGGCTTTGCTCCCACTTGGAACATTGTCTGGCTGCCGGTTTTTATGCTTTTGCTTGTAACTACGGCAGCCGGTGTTGCCTTCTGGCTGTCTGCCTTGAATGTCCGTTATCGCGATGTTCGTTATCTGGTTCCTTATCTCCTGCAAGTATGGCTTTATCTCTCGCCGGTTGTCTATCCATCCAGCCTCGTTCCGGACAGATTCAGGCTAATCTACAGCCTCAATCCGGTGTCAGGTGCCATTGACGGATTCAGGTGGGCGCTCCTAGGCAAGGGCAGCCAGCCGGACCATACTATCGTCTGGTCGTTTGCTGTTGCCGTGGCGCTGTTTGTCGGCGGGCTCTTCTGGTTCAAGCGCATGGAAAATACCTTTGCCGATGAGATTTGAGCGGGCAAATGCTGAAGTGACCTCCTCCTGGGCTGCCTGCCTTTTGCTTTGTTCCAGCGCAAGTCGGTAGATTGACCGGTCATTTAGCCAGCGTCCTTTGAATTTGCAGCTCATGAATCTTAGCAGATGTCAAAAACTCATAGACGCCATGCAGTGCGGCAAAATAAAAGCCTTCTTTGCCGTCCAGGAAACCTTTTTGCCAGAGATAGACATAGAGAAAGCGCAGCAGGGGC
>CAYPBX010000381.1:0-1994 GCA_964409075.1 uncultured Candidatus Obscuribacterales bacterium | reverse complement strand
CAGCTGACGAGAGAGCGCCCTCAATTTTCGGCGCAGCCGCATTGGTCCCTGCCTCAACGATTCTGAAGAAAAGCCGGGGCTTTCCAGGAAAACATGTGCCTCCCAACTTGAATATCTGTTGTGCTTATCCACAAAGCTTGCAACTGTTGGAAAGGCGTAATGCAATAACTCGACTGACTCGAGCTTTTCAATGGCGCCTTTGACCAACAATGGCTCATGAACTTCGTTGTCGTAATCCAGGCTGGCATTGACAGCTGCTGTCAATTTCTCGTAGCGGCCGTACCGATGTTTAAACAAGCGTAGGACCCAGTTCGGATAGTAGGCGTGCCCCAACCATTTTCCCATGAACATGAATCGTCGATTCAAAAAATAACCGTTGATCTCCTCGCCAGTTCTCGTTGTTGGCGCGCAAACGGCGCGCTTGACGGTTTCAATCTGATCCTGCGGAAAGATTTCGTCGGCATCGATAATCAACAACCACTCGTTGTTGAAATTGACATTCTCCAAAGCCCAATTACGCTTTTTAGGCCAGGTGCCGGAAAAGTCGAACTGAATAACGCGTGCGCCGAAGGAGTGCGAGATATCCACTGTTTGATCGGTACTGTGCGAGTCCACTACGACTAGATCGTTTGACCAGGTGAGAGCATTAAGGCAGGCAGGCAGATTCTGTTCTTCGTTCTTTGTTGGAATCAGAACGCTAACAGACACCTTGTCATGCATATTTACACCCTGTAGCTGGCTTACAGATCCCCATTTTGGTGGTAATCGAGTTGAGTTGTCTCAGACATATGCAGTTATTGGATGACGATGCTTTTGAAGATTTCACATACGTAAGAGATCTTGTCCTCGCTTAAGTTTAATGCTGAGGGAAGGTTAACGCCATACGGACTTACTTGATAACTGTTACTATTGCGCTGGCGAGCTATCTGTGCTTGTTCCAGGTCCTGATAGGGAAGCAGAGAGCTTAAGGGATGGAAAAACGGACGACAGGCTATTTCATTTTTGTACATTAGCTCCACTATCCGGTCTTTGGTCAGCCCCAGCCGGCTTTCAATAATTACAGTAGTCATCCAGAAGCTATTAACCGTTCCCGGGCGCTCCTCGTTAAAGGTTAAACCTGGCACGCCGGAGAGCCCTTCGCGATATGAGGCAAAGATCGACCGTTTGGCAGCTACAAGCTCATCTATACGCTCTAGTTGAGCTAGTCCTAGTGCCGCCTGCATGTTGCTCATCTTGTACTTGTATGCTACTTCTGTGTTATAGAAGCTTGTGTCGCCTGGCGGTCGGCCGTGATCGCGTAAAAAGAGCACTCGCCGGTAGATATCTTCTCGATTGCAGACAAGCATCCCACCCTCGCCTGTGGTAAGCGTCTTGGAGCCGTGAAAGCTGAACACGCCGATGTCACCAAAAGATCCAGCCTTGGCTCCCTTGTACTGTGAACCGATTGCCTCTGCTGCGTCCTCTATGACAAAAATACCCCTTCTGCGCGCAATCTCGCAGATTGTGTCCATCTCTGGCATCCCTCCATACAGGTCCACCGGTATCACGGCCTTCGTTTTGGAGCTTATGCATTGCTTGAACGATTCGGGGGAAAGACACCAGGTTCGCAAATCTACATCGACAAAGACAGGTGTTGCGCCTACATAGGCAATGGGTGCTGCTGAAGCTATCCAAGTCAGCTCTGGTACTATAACCTCGTCGCCCGGGCCTATGCCCAGGGCGCACAGAGCTAGATGGATAGCGGAGGTACAAGACGGCAGAGCGCAGGCGAAGCGGACACCGAGATAGTCTGCAAAAGCCTTCTCAAATCGTTCATGATAAACGTTAGCGTTTTCGTACCAGGCATTAGTTACAGCATCGGTGACGTAAGCAATCTCCTTGGCAGTGATTGATGGCCCGGCCACCGGTATTGGTTCCATCATTACTTCCTTACGCGCTTCAAATAACCCCCAGGGGATACAGTAATCAATAGCTTGCTGCAAATGTCCGTGTCC
>CAYPBX010000380.1:0-3507 GCA_964409075.1 uncultured Candidatus Obscuribacterales bacterium | reverse complement strand
GCTTGCGGTGCTGTGCGCAGTTTCCATAGAGCATGCGTTCAGCAATCCAAGCGATTTTTCCTATGCTTCTATTATACATACATTTGTCTGTGTGTCAACCTATCAATCGATCATTTTTACTCTGAAACGATACTAGTGCCAACCCCAAATTCAAGCAGGAAAAAATACAATGGAATCGTTCCACCTTCGGTCGACTCATTTCGAGCTGGAGAGATTTCCGCTGTAAATTGATGGATGAAGTTCAAGCCAGGGCTGATTTGGTCGCGGTAGCCAGCTTGTGCTATGAGCGTGGCTACATCTGCGGTACGGAAGGCAATTTCAGCCTCCGACTGGACGGACGTTTTATTCTAACCACGCCTGCTGGCACCTGCAAGGGCAGACTGTCCCCTGCTGACCTCATCAAGCTGGAGCTGGATGACGAGGGAGTTCCTTGTGCGGAAAGTCTTGAGGGGGCTGCGCGGCCGTCCACCGAGCTGAGCATGCACCTGACGGCCCTGAAAGAGAGGAGCGATGTTCAAGCAATAGTCCATGCGCATCCCACCGTGACTGTAGGCTTTTCTGTGGCCGGCAGAGAGCTCTCGATTTGCATTCTGCCGGAGGTCGTAAGCTCACTGGGATTTATCCCTGTCGCACCGTATGGCATACCAGGCACAGAAGAGGTCTCTGCAAGCATTGAACCATATCTGGCAGATCACGATGTCATTGTCTTAGATCATCATGGCATACTGACTTTTGGAGAGGACATCTGGCAGGCTTACTACAAATTAGAAACGGTAGAGCACCAGGCGCAAACTCTCCTTGTAGCTGAGCTTCTGGGAGGAGCGCGGCCGCTCACACGCGCTCAGGTAATGGCGCTGATTGATAACCGTCATATCTACGGACTGACGCGGCCCTTGCCAGTCGACCGGTTGACGAGCTCGCCCTTATGCCGCCCTGATCCGGAGGAACTTGCTTGAGCGAACAACTGCACCCGGAAGAAGCGGTAACTACCTTCTGGCTCGTCAGGCATGGCGATACCCAGGCCACAGAGGAAGGGAGGCTCTACACCGATCCAAATGCTCCGCTCACACAGCGTGGTGAGGGGCAGGCCAGAGCGCTTGCTCACTGGTTCGCTGAGACGAAGCCCGAAGTTCTTTTGACTAGCCCCGCTTTGAGGGTCCGCACCACTTGTGATATCATCGCCGAAGAGCTCAAAGTGGTACCTGTGGTTGTAGATGGTCTGGATGAGTGGCGAGTCGGAGCATGGGAAGGAAGAACGTACCTGGACATTAAGAGGAGAGACCGTAAGGCCTACGATAGCTGGGTGGCTGATCCCATTACCAATGCACCGCCCGGCGGCGAGTCGATTGCCGATCTGTGTATCCGTGCACGTAGTTACCTTAGGGAGCTTGCCGAGCGTTATCAAGGTAGCAAGGTGGCGCTGGTGACACATGCTGGAATCATAAGGGGAATGCTGGTCGACTGCCTGGGAATGCCGGTTGAGAACTTCTGGCGCCTGGCAGTATCAACAGGCAGCATTGCCCGCGTTGACATGAGCCGGACCTTCTCCACGCTCAAATGTGCCAACTTACAGCCTGGCGCGAATGGACTCTCCGGCTAACGTGTTGGATGTCTCAATCTATTCCCAGGTGCACGAAGGAAGCCCAGGCGTGCACAGGTTGGCCAGATGAAAGTGCTTCTACTTGGGCAGTCTTTAATGCATCGGCCACCGGTATCTTCCCAGCTTGCCAGCTTACGTGAAATCGTTGCATCAAATCGGAAGTTGATTGATCCTGAACCTCCCAGAGGCTCAGCATTAGATTTGGCATACCTGCGTACATGAGTGCTCGAGCCAGGCCTATAATCTCACCACCACTGGTGACCATGTTTACTCCCGTCTGGCAGGCTGAAAGCACCAAAAGTTGTCCACAGCAGGTTTTCAGCTTGTTTGCTTGTAATATCGATGCCGCGGACAGTATGCTTCCATCTGCAAGAACCAGGCCAGAGGCGAGCGGCTCATCGGGGTTGAAAATTGCATGTCCGGCGAAGTGAACGATAGGGTACTTGCTGAACAGCTCTGGCAAGTCGCGGCTTACATCTTGATTCTCAATTAGACGTGCTGAGCCGGCCAGTTTTCGGCCTGTAAGATACACTGCTTGTCCCTCTGCCAGTGTGTGATCGAGATCTGCCAGTCCAGCTGCTCCCCTCATGCCGGCTCTGGCAGTTGCTGCCTGTTTGCGCGTGGCAGAGTAGTCGCTAATTGCCGAGACAAGATACGCTCCAGGTTTGCTGGCACGAGCGCTCATGCGTCCTTGACCCAGTACCGGAATTAGACTGGCCGACGGAAGGTAGCTTAAGGCAAGCTTCTCGATCAGATAAGAGGAACCGTCATAAAGAGCGGCAAACGGCAACTTATGGAGACGATCGTGTGGGATTAGGACCAGCCGTTTGATCCGGTCGGGCAGATCCTTGATGACTGGCTCCAGGAGGCTGTTGTAAAGACGGCGGGAGATACTCAGCGGTACTGCCCAGCCTGGCGTGGTCGCCATGGTGAGAAACTCCTCCAGGTCGGCAGCCAGGCTAGACAACAGGCTCTCATCGGTCACCAGATGCAGGGCAGGCTTGCGGATACCTCTCCAGAGCGATAGTACAAGCAGGTAACGATCCGCCCAGTAAAACTCAACAATGGCTTCCGTATCACTCAGGATCTTCGGCTTGTGCCAGAGAGATCTCAGCTCTTTAAACTTGAGGGCATCGACCGCAATCAGTCCGGCATAATTTGGGTGGCGCCGCCGGAGCTGATCAACTGCGTCCCGCCAGCGCCTGTAAATCTCGCTCACCTCCTCTTGTAGTATTGTGTGACCACGCTTGCCTGGCTCCCCTGCCTGTCCGCTCTGCCAGAAGATTCGCTCCAGATGTGCGATCTGGCTGCGCAGCTCCTTCTCCTTCTCTATCAGGTGCGCAAGCGAATCGTCGCTGCCAGGCATGATTTCGCTCACATCAATGGGAGAATTGGCTAGAAGATCCAGCATCGCTCGAGATTTAGCTTTGCCGACAAACTCGAGCGCCTCAACGCGCCTTCCGGTCAACAGGCAGACCTCTACTGCGTCGCGATACAGCTCCTGCCCCCGATTGGCGAAGCCGGTCTTCAGGGTGTCCGAGCGGACGAGCGCTCTCTGCTCATCCAGGAGGTTGACGGCTTCCTGGAAGCAAGTGAAAGCTGGCTCAAGCTGCCCGAGTCTCCTCAAGACAGCGCCAAGATGTCCCAGATAGATGCGCTGCCCCTGCCTGTCGCTGATCTCACGGCTGATTGAAAGGGCCTGCTCATAAAGAGCCCGGGCTTCTTGCGGCCTGCCTGCATCCATTTGGCAGTCTCCCAGGCTGTCCAGAAGCGAAGCCTCCGTGTGCCTGTCGCCCAGGGCGATAGCCAGATCAAGCGCCTCCTGGCAGGTGCTAGTGGCCTCTTCGAGATCACCCTCCATCCGGTAGACATTGCTCAGGTTGCCAAGCCAGATTGCTTCGCGTAGC
>CAYPBX010000379.1:0-3518 GCA_964409075.1 uncultured Candidatus Obscuribacterales bacterium | reverse complement strand
GCCAGAAGTATGGTAGACAAGAGCGAAGTCTACGACTTCGCGCCGTCCCTGGAGGGTCTTCAGGTAGGTATGCCCCTGCGAGAAGCAATGGCCATTGTGGGTGCGGCCCGCGTCCTGGAGGCGGACCTGCGCTACTATCGCGCTGTCTATCAAGACATCCTGGCCACCTTTCTGAATCTCAGCCCTATTGTGGAGGATGCCGCCCTGGGCCATGCCTACGTGGGCCTGGCGGGACTGGAGGCCCTGTACGGCAGCGACACCCGGCTCGCCTTAGCCCTGGGTAGAGGCGTACCTCCTGCTTTCGGCGCACGGGTTGGCTTAGGCGACAGCAAGTTCATCGCCTACCTAGCCGCCCACCTGGCCACACCTGGGGGCGCATTCAAAGCCCCAGAAGACAGTAAGGGATTTGCTCAACTCTTCTCTGTAGACTACCTCCCCGTAGACGTGGCAATTCAACAACGTCTCCGGCTCTTCGGCCTAGAAACCCTAAAGGATGTGGCCTCAGTGGGGATAGGACCGATTCAGACCTATTTCGGCCCCGCGGGGAAGTTGGTCTGGGAGCTTTCCAACGGGATCGACGCTCACCCCATATTGTCCTTGAAGGAAGAGCCCGAGATACGGGAGAGTCTGTCCTTTCCCTACGAGGCCGCTTCCTTAGAAATGTTTCGTTTCTCCATCAAGACCCTGCTGCGCCAAGCCTTCAGCAGGCCAGAGATGCGGGGAAGGTTCGCCAGCATCGCAACCCTGCAATGCTCCATGGTTGGCAGCCCTCTCTGGATACGTACCTTCAATTTCAAAGGAGCTGTGGGCAGCCCTGAACGGGCGATGATCTCTATCAGAAGCCGCCTGGAAGGCGACATACCCCGAGCTGCCTTTGATGAAGTGACTCTTACCATCTCTTGCCTGAGTGGGGAGCTTGGGACACAGGTCAGCCTTCTGAAGGAGGTTAAAGACGCCTGCCAAGCGCGTCTCGTGGACCTGGCCAGGGGGATGCATGCTCGTGGTAAGGGAGAGCTATACCGGATTACCCAAGTGAACCCGCGCTGTCCTTTGCCGGAGATGCGGGCGTTTCAGGTCCCCGTCGACCCTCTGGCTGCACAAGAGCTCAAGCCTCTCAGCATGGCTACACCAGTCAATGTCCTTGGCGCACCCTTTCCTGAAGTGCTGGCCATCGGCGGCAGAAGGATCAAGGTCGTAGGGATACAAGACCTGTGGAGGGTGAACCTGTGGTGGCTGCCTACCCCAGTGGAACGCCTCTATCTCCGGGTCACGGATGAAAACAAAACGCATATCACGGTGTTCCGCAACCAGGGCACCGGTGAATGGTTCCAGCAGAGCTATTAACCCGCCATGTCAACCTACGTAGAGCTGCGGGCCAAGAGTTTTTATTCCTTTGGCGAAGGGGCATCCCACGTCCACGAGCTGCTGACAAGGGCGGCGGACTTGGGTTACCCGGCCTTTGCTCTCACTGATACCAACCTGTGTGGAGCCCATGAGTTCGCCAAACAAGCTAATCAAATGGGCGTGAGACCCATCACAGGTGGACAGATTACCCTGAATGATGGTTCACACATCACCCTTTTGGCCAGGTCCCGCAAGGGCTACGCGCACCTTTCGCGGCTCTTTACTCTGGCCAACTTCCAAGACCGTCAGGGCCCCAAGCTTGACCCGGCGCATCTGCCAGAGCATGGCGAAGGACTCATCCTGATCACAGGGTGTACTGACAGCGTCATCTCCCGTCTGCTGCAAGAAGAAGGCCACTCCGACCAGGCCGCTAACTTGCTGGGGCAATACGTGGAGTGGTTTGGCCAAGAGCACGTGTACCTTGGCCTTCAGCAGAACAGGATGTACGGCGACACTACCCGAAACTACCGGCTGGTGAAGCTGGCTAGGCGCTGCGGTATACCCCTTGTGACCACCAACGACGTCCACTATCACCTTCCTGAGCGCCACAAGCTGCAGAACGTCCTTACGGCTATCAGGAAGAATCGCACCCTGGACGAGGCCATTCACGACCTGAAGCTCAGCCCAGAGTTCTACCTGAAGGCCCCTGCCCAGATGGAGAGGCTGTTCAGCGAGTGTCCGGAAGCGCTCCGTAACACCATCCAGATCGCTGAGGCTTGCCAGTTCAACCTGGCCTCAGACCTGGGTTATCAGCTTCCTGTCCCGTCCGTACCGGAGGGCTACACGACTGAAACGTACCTTCAACGCCTGTCCCAGGAAGCGGCGATGCGACGCTATGGCAGACTGCCCGGACGGATAAAGCAGCGGCTGGAGGAAGAGTTCCGGCTTATTCGCAAGCACAGCCTGGCAGGCTTCCTGCTGCTCTACAGGAAATCGCTCTGATTGCCCACGAGGTCATGGTAGAGGGAGGTCGGAGGCCACCAGAAACGCCGATCGAGCTATGGCCTCCGTGGAGAAGCCGAGGTTCGTCCGTAGCGTTGCTGGTAGGCTACCTCATTGGCATCTCCCATGTTGACCCTTTGGCCTACCACCTGACCCTGGAGCGGTTCCTGCCTGAAGATATGAAGACGCTGCCAGACATAGACCTGGACTTTCCCAGAGAGCTGCGTCACAAGCTCATTGAGCGCATCCACCAGCGGTTCGGGCCAGAATACGCCGTGATTGCAGGTGCCATCGCCACCTATCAGATGCGAGGCATCATATCGGACGTAGGGAAGGCCATCGGTCTGCCAGCGGACGGTCTGCGTCGTCTGGCGGACAGCCTCCACTCCCACGACCCCGCCATGCTTCGCCAAGAGATGCTGAGACTAACCGATCTTCAGGACAAGGTGGATAGCCCGGGTTGGCGGGAGTTGATCGAGCTCGCCCCACAACTATGCGGAGCGCCGAAGGGCCTGGGACAGCACGTCGGCGGGTTGATCCTCAGTTCCTCGCCCATAACGGAGATGGTCCCGGTTCGGGAAGGCGCCATAGCTGGCCGTTACATTATGGATTGGGACAAAGACACCGTGGCAGACGCTGGCTTTGCAAAGATTGACCTGCTTTCCCTCCCTGTCCTGGACCAGATTGACAACGCCCTGGACATGGTAGAGCAGCGCACCGGACATCGCCCGGACCTGAGCCAGATAGATGTTGACACTCCCTCTGTCTACGACATGATCAACCAGGGGCGGACCATCGGTGTCTTTCTCCTGCAGAGTCCTGCCCAACTCAAGATGTGCCAGCGGCTCAAGTCCCGAAACATCACCGACCTGGCTTATCAGGTTGCATTGATACGCCCAGGTGTCGGCGTGCAAGGGAGCGCCGTTAGCAGCTTTGTAGAGCGCTACCGGCATGGAGTGCCCTGGGAGTACGACCATCCCCTTGAGGAGCGCGCCCTGGCGCGGAGCTGCGGCATCATCATCTGGCAGGAGCAGGTGGTGCAGGTGCTTGCCGATGTGGGGGCTATGACCACCGCGGAGGCGGACGAGATCAGGCGTGCCTTCGCCAAACCCAACAAAGGGCACCTGCTGTCAAAGTACAGAGAGAGGTTCCTGGCGGGCGCGTGTGGCCAG
>CAYPBX010000378.1:1523-3518 GCA_964409075.1 uncultured Candidatus Obscuribacterales bacterium | reverse complement strand
CAAAGAGTTGTGCCTTCCAACGAGCAGATTCTCGTCGGCGCCTCACAGTATGAAGCACGCTGCATACACTGCTTCGAGCCACCTTTTGAGTTTCAGCTCAAGCTCGACCTCAACGATGCCGAGACCGAGACGGGGAGACAACCAGAATCAACTCAAACCTGCCTTGACACCATGCCCGGGCAGCACAGCAGCGCGCAGGCGTAGCCGCGCTCCTTAATACCACGCACAGACAGGCAAGCGCCGGGCGGGTTACCACGAGCCGGCGCGCCGGCGGCAACGGAGCAGGCGAAGGATGAAGCCTGCAACTATTTAAATCTATAGCCTTCTGCTAGACGCCGTGCTGTCTCCGGATCAACCGGTTGTGTGATGAGAACAAATCCCGCCAGAATAGAGAACCCGGCAACCATGACAAGCGCTCGCTTCCAGGCAGCGACGAGTCCAGGCTGCCAGCTGGAGAATGGCGGGCTTGCCAGCCAGAAAAACCTTATCAACAAAGCGGTCAGCGCAAGCCCTATAAGGGTACATCCAAGAGCATGGTTTCCATCCATACAACCGTCCGTCTCTGCCGCTACAGGCAACCGGGGGCACCAACGGCGGCATTCTCTCACAGTTGCAGCCGAAATCTCTGCCGGGGTGATTAGAGGGAATCAATTTAAGTACTTCTTAAGCAGGCGGTCTTGCCAGTTATCCGGCCACAGGATCGGGTATAGCCCAGGTAGGCACGGGAGATCCAGAGATTGTGTTCACATTCATACGCCTGGCAGCCCGCGGGAAGCTTCCCGGAAGACCCGAGGAGCTAAAAAGGGGGCTGCAGAACCCGCAACCAGACCCTGCCGCCTCCGGGGGGGAGCGCGCGCTCAACCCCTGGGGGCGAGAGATGCGCAGGCTGCAAGCCAAAGCAGACAAGGATCCCAACGTGTTTTTGAGCGAGCCTGAGAAGCACCCCTCCGGCAACTCTTTTGTATCGCCGGTCGATGAGAAGCAACAGATACCAGGCAAACCGGAGAAGCAGGGCACACTCACGGATCTAAAGATCTGGTGGGGAAGATCCGTGATTCCTTACAGCATCGATCCAGGAGATGATGGACCTTCTCCTCCCCACCCAGTCAAGCGCAGCCCCAGACACTGGTGGCAGCCCTGAGACCTTTTGACATTAGTCGCGGACTCCAAGCACAAAGGGCCGAGCCAGGCGCTTGTGCTTGATCGCAGCAACCCAGCCACCATTTCTGGGCACGAACGCCTCACTGGTTTGATAGAATCGGAACATCGACCTTTAAGCCTTTTCATTTGAAAGGCTCATGGCAGGAGAGGGGATAAACCATGCCAATTGTCCAGATAACCCGCCTACAGGCGGCAGTTGCTGTAGCGCTGGCGGCAGTTTGTGTCTCGCTACCAGCTCAAGCCAGGTCAGCAAAGGCCCCCAGCAAGACCACAAAGAACTATCTTGTGCCACCGCCGCCGGCGTACATGCCCAGCATACTGCCTGAGCTCTACTTCAAGCAGCAGGCCCAGAAGGAACCTAAGAAAGAGAACCCTTACAGCAAGTACGTCTATACCCGTGAAGGCTATGAGGATCCCCTGCCTCGCCAGACAAACAGATACGTAACCTACTGGAACGGGAATTAGGTGATATTGAGGGAATCGCTCCTTGTTGGACGCAGACACCCGGGAGTGAATGTTTACCGCGCTACACACGCTCGAGGATCATGGCGATGCCCATACCGCCACCTATGCAGAGGCTGACCAGCCCATAGCGGGCCTTGCGCCTGGCGAGCTCGCAGGAGATGGTAAGGATAAGCCTGGCGCCTGTCGCTCCAAACGGGTGACCGAAAGCAATGGCCCCTCCATTTACGTTCACGATCTCCCTGTCCAGCTTGAGCTCACGTTCGCAGGCCAGGTACTGTCCGGCAAAGGCTTCGTTGATTTCGATCAGATCCATCTGGTTCTGCCTCAGCCCTGCCCTGGTCAGCGCTGCCGGAATGGCAGGCACAGGTC
>CAYPBX010000378.1:0-1513 GCA_964409075.1 uncultured Candidatus Obscuribacterales bacterium | reverse complement strand
TCAGCGTGTTCTGGACGATCGACACCAACGACTGGCGGCACCCCGGTCACGGCCCATGATATCAACCTTGCTTTTGGTGACAGTCCAAGCTCTTCAGCCTTCCTTGTAGATGTTACCAGGAGCGCAGCAGCACCATCTACGATGCCACAGGCGTTGCCTGCTGTTACGGTGCCTCCCTTAACGAAAGCGGGTTTGAGCTCGGCCAGCTTAGCGAGCGTGGTGTCCGGACGTGGGTGCTCATCAGCCTCGATGGTTGCGACCTTCCCCTTTTGTGCGACAACCTCGACCGGAACAATCTCCCCGGCGATCTTGCCGTCCTGCTGCGCCTGCCGAGCACGCTGCTGACTGAGTAACGCAAACTCGTCCTGCTCCTGGCGGCTGATTTTGTATCTGTCCGCCAGGAGCTCGGCTGTCTCCCCCATGGATTTGTCAGGCAGCGTATCTCGTATATCAAGCCCGTCCCACAACTCGGCATGACCCATGCGGTTGCCCCAGCGCACCGACCAGGTGGAATAAGGAGTCTGGGAGAGTGAATCGGTACCGCCTGCAATCACAACCGATGCCTGCCCGGAGTCGATCAGCCCGGCGGCTGTAGCTACTGCCTGGACACCCGATCCGCAGAGAAGATTAAGAATGAGCCCTGGTGTGCTTTCGGCAAGCCCCGAGCGCAAAGCCACATGGCGCCCCAGGTATATGGCATCCTTGCTGGTCTGAATGACATTGCCCATAACTACCTGGTCGATTACCTCCGAGTTTACTCCTGCCCGCTTGATGACGCCTTTTGTCGCCTCCACCGCCAGGTCGGTCGCGGTCTTGCTGGCTAGCCCGCCGCCCAGGGCACCAAATGCTGTCCTGGCTCCCTCAACAATGACAATCTCCTCGCCCATCACCTTGAAACCCTCGCCCAGGAAACATGAGGTTAATTCTAAAACAACTATCAAGTGGATATATCCGGCCTGGCACTCGGGCTAGAATTGGCCCGATCGACTGTCACAATGTGTTTACAGCCCACAAAGAGGATTAAGCCTTGGCCAGAGTAGGAGTCCCCAGAGAGATTCTCGACAACGAATACCGGGTGGCCTTGACGCTGGCCGGTACTTCCGCTCTCATCGCCGAGGGCCACACTGTGCTTGTGGAGACGCAAGCCGGGGAGGGCAGCGGCATCAGCGACAAAGAATATGCTGCAGCCGGTGCGAAGATCTTCCGCGACGCTGCTTCTGTTTTTGCCGAGGCGGATCTGATCCTGAAGGTGAAGGAGCCTCAGCAGTCGGAAGTATCGCTTCTCAATCCAGGACACACTCTTTTCACCTATTTGCATCTGGCAGCTCATCCTGAGCTAGCGCGGGCGCTGTGCAAAACAGGGGCAACCTGTGTCGCTTATGAAACAGTCCAGACAGACTCGGGCTACCTGCCGCTGCTCACGCCTATGAGCGAGATTGCTGGCCGCCTCGCTACCCAGATAGGCGCCAGCTACCTGGAGCGTCCCATGGGTGGGCGAGGAGTTCTTCTGGGC
>CAYPBX010000377.1:0-3553 GCA_964409075.1 uncultured Candidatus Obscuribacterales bacterium | reverse complement strand
TAGTTGTTGCGCAGAAGCGGGAAGTTGTGATATTCGCCCGACTTTCGGCAGCGCTCCACGTCCGGCGTCGAGAAGCTGCGATTATCTATATAATCGAGCTGGTCGTTCTCATAAAGAGCGAAGGCTGTTGCCTGCTCCGGGATCATGAACATCTTGATCTTCTTGAGCCGGGGCTTCCCTTCGAAAAAAGTCGGGTTGGACTCCAGGACTATCTTGTACTCGTGCTCCCAGCTCTTCAGGAGAAACGGCCCGTTGGTGACTATATTCTCCGGCTCCGTCCAGCGATCGCCGCAGCGCTCGACAATATCCTGCCTTTGCGGATAGGTGGGGCAGAAGGCAGTCAGGTAGATGAAGTAAGCAGCCGGCTGCTTGAGCCTTACCTCCAGAGTCCTTTCATCGAGAGCTTTTACTCCCACCGAGCGCGGATCGGTAACTGCCCCTGTGTTGTACTCGAGCGCGCCTTCGATGTCATAGAGGAAGTAGGCGTAGGAGGCGCCGGTTTTTGGGTTGAGAAGTCGCCTCCAGGCGTACTCGAAATCGAAGGCGGTAACTTGTGCTCCGTCCGACCAGACCACATCGTCTCTCAGGTGGAAGATGTAACGGCGTGCGCCGTCCAGAGCTTCCCAGTGCGACGCGCAAGCAGGCGCGCAGCTTAGATCGTTGCGGTACTGGGTCAGCCCGGTCATTATGTTGGCAATCACATCGAAGGAGGTGGAATCTGTAGTGACCAGCCAGTCCAGGCTGGGCGGCTCAGAGCCCAGGTTCATGCGCAGGACTCCCGGCTCCGGACCGGAGGCTCCGGCCGTGCATCCGGAGAGCAGCACAGACAACACCAGAGCCAAGTATATGGTTAAACTCCAACGCCCTTGAGTTATGCGCCTTGATGCTCGCGTGAGGGTGGCTAACACTGCCATTGTCGTTTTCCTCAAGAGATAACCGCCAGAGGCGATGCCACGCATCGTCTCTAAGGTGCCAGGTGCGAATTCTCTTGGAACTCTCGTGTATTCACCAGGTAAAAGGCGCTGGGTTAAGCTCATATCGAACAATTGTAGCCAGCTTGTTGACACATAAGCAGCCACCTGGATATACTTGCTGTTGACGCCTCGCAGGAGGTTGTTTTTTTATGGGCGGCTGCCAGCAGCCCAAGCGGCAGTGGTAGCGGTTTTGAAGCCACTGGGGCTCTAAAACCTGGAGTTTCAGCTGGGAGGTGAAGGCTGTGGCCAAGAAAGAAGACCGGATCATAATTACTCTAGCCTGTGTGGATTGCAAGGAGCGCAACTACACGACGATGAAAAACAAGCGCAACAGCCCGGACCGCTTGAGCTTGAAGAAATACTGCTCCCGTTGCCGCGGGCACCGCGAGCACAAGGAGACAAAGAAGTAAAGCGCTGCCGGTGTCTGTCGTCGGCAACGGCAATGAGACGGTGGAAGGAAGCTTACGGACTTGGGCGCCCTTAGTTTAATGGTAAAACGGAGGTCTCCAAAACCTTTGTTGAGGGTTCGACTCCTTCAGGGCGCGATCTGTTGGCAAGTCCGTTGAGGGTCTGGCAGCGCGGCTGTCCTCATGCTTGATCCAGGAGAAGAGGACAATGGCAACACGCAAGAAAGGGAAAGATGGGGCTGCCGGCAAAGATACCGGCGGTAGCTCGAGTAGCTCGAGTAGCTCGGGCAGCTCTAGGGGCAGGTCGAAGGAGGGCAAATCCAGAGCTGGCAAGACAAGAGCTAGCAAGGGCAGGGACCCAGTGCGCGGCAAGTCGCCAGCGCTCCCCGCTCCCGGGTTTATGAGCCAGGCGGCGGCCGGACCTGCCGGTTCTATTGCGCGCGCGCGCGAGTTTTTGCGCGAGGTTGCTCTCGAGTTTCGAAAGATTACCTGGCCCGGCCGCGCGCAGATCGTTCAAGAAACGTACTCTGTCATAGTACTGGTCACTGTAATTACGGTTATGGTGCTGGGGATGGACTGGTTGCTCGGGCATCTCATATTTGGTCCGATCGAGTTCTGGGCAAAGGCCCACGGGGGCGGTTCCGGTCGGGGATTATGATCGACTGTCACCAGTTGGACTGTGGTCGGCAGCGTTTAATGATGAGGATAAAGACGCGATGGCTTTCATAAAGAGCGATGGACAACGCAGGTGGTATGCAGTGCAGACCGCATCTGGCCACGAAAACAAGGTGAAGGAGCATATAGAGAAACGCGTTGTCACCATGGGGGCGGCCGACAAGATTTTTGGGGTCATCGTTCCTGAGAAGATGGTGACCAAGGTAAAAGACGGCAAGCGCGTCGAGAAGAAAGAGCGCGAATACCCTGGGTACGTCTTCGTCGAGATAATCCTGGATGACGACTCCTGGAGAGTAGTGCGTGAGGCGCCGGGAGTGACCAAATACGTTGGCGCCGGTAAAAAGCCGATCCCGGTTCAGGATTCCGAAATCAGAAAGATACTCAGGCGCCAGATGGTCACAGCCGGCGTCAAGGGGAAGAAGACGGCAGCCATCGATATCAAGATTGGTGATTACGTGCGCATTACAGGCGGGCCGTTCGCGGATTTCACCGGCGAGGTAACGGAGGTCAACCTCGAGAGGGAGCGCATCAAGGCCTCGGTAATTATCTTCGGGCGGGCGACGCCGGTGGAGCTGGAGTTCAACCAGGTTATAAAAGTGTAAATGCTGTATTTAAGCCCAGCTTTAGGGACTAAGATAATTAATTCTGCAGGTCGGGTGAGAGGCAGGTAGAACACGTGAAGAAGGTTATCGGAAAGATAAAGTTGCAGATTGCAGCCGGCAAGGCCAATCCAGCGCCGCCGATTGGCCCGGCCCTCGGTCAGCATGGTGTCAATATCATGCAGTTCTGCAAGGAGTACAACGCCAAGACGCAGGACCAGGCAGGCACGATAGTGCCGGTCGAGATAACAGTTTTTGAGGACAGATCCTTCGATTTCATACTGAAGACGCCGCCAGCGGCAGTTCTCTTGTGTAAAGCTGCCGGAATAGAGAAGGGTTCCGCGACAGCCAACAAGGAGAAGGTTGGCTCGGTTACCAGGCAGCAGGTCAGAGAGATTGCCCAGACGAAGATGCCTGATCTCAATGCCACCACCATTGAAGCTGCCGAGCGCATGATTGAGGGCACGGCGCGCAACATGGGTATCACTGTCGAGGGCTGAAGGACGCCCGGTCAATGCGAGGATTTTGAAATGGCTAAGCTGAGCAAGCGGCGCAGGAAGCTCATCGAGATCAGCAAGCGTACAACCGCCCCTCTCCCTGTGGACGAGGCACTGAAATTGCTGAAAGAGAGCCACTGCGTCAAGTTCGACGAAACTGTAGAGGTCCACTTTCGCCTTGGTATCAACCCGAAGATCTCCGACCAGCAGATTCGCTCGACAGTCAGCCTGCCAGGCGGAACCGGCAAGGAGACTCGTGTCGCTGTGGTCGCCAAAGGAGAGAAGCAGA
The DNA here is from genome assembly GCA_964409075.1 of uncultured Candidatus Obscuribacterales bacterium. Classification (GTDB taxonomy): domain Bacteria; phylum Cyanobacteriota; class Vampirovibrionia; order Obscuribacterales; family Obscuribacteraceae; genus CAYPBX01. The sequence goes on along the minus strand of CAYPBX010000377.1, from coordinate 112 downwards.
AAGAGGCAACTGAAGCCGGGGCTGATCTTGTCGGTGCTGAGGATCTGGTCGAGAAGATAGGCAACGGATATCTTGATTTCGACAAGCTGGTGGCTACACCAGACACAATGGC
>CAYPBX010000376.1:0-3574 GCA_964409075.1 uncultured Candidatus Obscuribacterales bacterium | reverse complement strand
ACCCTCTCCGGCATCGGCTCTGATGTGTCTACCTCGATGGTCTTCTCCTTTTCATAACGAACTGCACCCGCAGCAGCTCCAGGCAGCTTGCGCACGTGACGGCAATGCGTGTAAATCACCTTCACTTTCCCAGGCGACAGCATCTTTGACAGACGCACAGCTACATGTGCTGCCTCGAACAGTGTGCTTGCCGGCGGCGACACACCCGCTGAAGGTACCTTGATGAGCACGTGCCCCCCGCTTTGACCAGCGATGTGCATCCAGACATCTTGCGGTTTCGCCATGCGGGTTATGAGCTGGTCGTTCTCCTGCCGGCTCCGCCCGGCATAGATTGTCAGGCCATCGGAGGAGACGAGGCTGAGAAATCGCTTGTGAGAGGACTTCTTGCCGGATTTTTTATTAGCTTGTTGCCGGGCAGGTTTTGCAAATCGAGCCTTTAGCTTCTCCAGCTCCTCGACTGCTTTCGCCTCTTGAATCAATTTGAGCGTGCCCTGCAAAAGAGCGAGCCTCTTTATGGCATCGTCTCTGGTCCTTTGGGCATTGAGCCTGGCGGCACGAGCCCTGGCAAACATCCGGTAGTACTGCTGAGCATTTTGGCTGGGCGACAGGGCAGGGTTTAAGACAACGGTCACCATCCGGTCCGGCAGCTGTGGATGCTCGAAGAGATGCTCCTTGTCACCTGGTTGAATCAGATGCATGTATGTGAGAATCAGATCTCCGCACAACCTGTAACCGTCAGCTTGTTCACTGCCGGCAAGATGCTTTTCAGCAGCCGCCAGACGAGCTTTAAGCTTGCCGATCTGGGAGTTGATGTCGCTTAAGAGCTTCTCCTTGAGCCTGATTAAGCGCTCCTGCTCCTCATTGAGCCTGTAATATTCCCGAACCAGATCATTGACGCAGGGAAAGCGGCGCCAGTTCTGGTTTCCGTCAGCAACGCTCCAACCCAGGACCGTGTAGGCAGTCAGATCCTCACGCATGGCCGGCTTGTCTGGCATGAATTGCCTTAACGCCTCGATGCGGTCGCTGATTAAGGGGTTGAGAGCCTTGCCCTTATCGCCGGCATAAGCTTGGGCAGCAACACCCCCGACGATCTCCACAGCCAGCGCCCGCCCGAGTCCCGCAAAGGAGGAGAGAAGCCAGGCGACAAGCTCATGATCTGCGATTGGGTCCCCTTTTTTGCCTGCTGCCAGCCTCTGCATGGCAATCTCGATTTCAGCTTCCGACGCAGTAAAGATGTTGGGCTTGGCTTGCGCTGGAGCCCGAGAGAAAGCAAGTCCGATGGCAACCTGGCGCTGGCTGCTCATCTCCCTGGAAACATTGTGGGAGGCAGCCAGGATCTTGCCGCTTGCCTGATCCCAGAGGATCAGGTTGCTGTGCCTGCCCATCAGCTCCGCGGTCAAAACTTTGATTGAAACAGCGCCGACCTGGTTGGTAGCCGAAAAGATGAGATCCAGCACCCGTTGCCCGGCTGGCTGCTCCAGAGCCAGCAGGACGGCTCCTCCCAGATGCTTTCTCAAGATTACCGAGAAGTTTGGCTGCCTCAACTTCCCCGTTGCCGACTGAGCAGTCAGGCATATCCTCCCGTGGACAGGATGCGCCGAAAGGAGAAGATGCTTGAAACCCGCCCTGGAACGAAAGGTAATTATGACCTCGTCACGGCCCAACTGAACAATCCTGTCGACCTTAGCTTCGACAAGGAGCCCTTGAGCTTCGTGAAGCACCGCCTTCAAGGTAAGCGCATCAAACGGTTGCATAGTAAGGGAGCGCTCAGGTTTAATAGGAGAACTTTTCTTTTGCGTTTGCCCTAAGAAAGATACTAACAGGACAGAACTCAATACATGCTCAGGCAGGCAAGAGATGGTGACACCAGAGCCCAATGCTAGCAATAAGACAGGCAGCGGAGCTGATTCCGGCAGCACTGAGCCATCGCCGGAAACCGATGGCAGCTGCCAGGATAAGACAGGCAACAGCTGCGGGGTCCTAATCGTGATTACCGGGCCTTCCGGAGTTGGCAAAGGCACTGTGGTTGAGAGGCTGCTTGACGTCGTTCCCGGGCTGGTGCGCTCTGTTTCCATGACGACAAGGACCAGGCGCCAGCAGGAGGCGGAAGGTGTGGACTATCTCTTCCGATCTGAAAAGGAGTTCTTGCACGCAGCCAGGTCCGGCCAGCTCCTGGAATGGGCCGAGTTTGCCGGCGCGTACTATGGCACCCCTGCTGCCTGGGTAGTTGAGGAGTTAAAGAAAGGTAAAGACGTCATTCTCGAGATTGAGGTTAAGGGAGCCAAGCAGATTCAAGAGCGTATGCCTGCCCCTGTACTGGTCTTTCTTGCCCCGCCATCCTTCAGGGAACTGGAGCAGAGGCTGAGAGGCAGGCAGACCGAAACAGCAGAAAATATCGCGCTGCGCTTGACAAACGCACGCCAGGAGCTCAAGCAGAGGCATCAGTTTCAGTATGAGGTTGTTAATGACAACATTGAAAGTGCAGTGGAAAATCTGATACATATTATCTACGCGGAACGTTTGAGAATCCGCCGCCCCCCAGGTGAGCATTTATCGTCATGAACACAACACGGATACTCGATCAGCTTCTCAAGGACGGCAGCAACCGTTATGAGCTTGTGCTCAGGGTCGCCCAGCGTGCAAAGCAGATCAAAAACGAGACTCGCGAGCAGCAGAAGGTAACCAACCCCGTCATCCAGGCGCTGCAAATGGTAGCGGCGGAAGGAGACGGGACGATACTGATCTCGCCGTCTGAATACCGGCTTTACTGAGGGCCGCCTCCACAGCCAAAAGCCCTGACGGCTTCTGATTGGGGGTAGGCAACTTGACCTTCCTCTGCGTCTTCGTTGAGCTGATTTTCCTCGACAACCTCTAAAAAACGCTCCTTCCCCTCCTTGCCGCCCACCGCCCAGGCAAGTTCTGCCAGGATAGAGGCTGTCTCAACCAGATTGGCTACCTGCGTAAGCCTGGCCCTGAAGGCAGCGCTGTTTCTGATCCCCTTGGTGTAGTGGACCAGGTGCCGGCGTGATTCGTTGGTGCCCACACGCAGCCCTTTGTATCTCACCAGCCCGCAGGCATGCAGGTAGGCAGCTATGAGCCGCTCGATCTCGCAGGGCGAATCGCTGGAGCCGGCAGCCTCGATGAGACAACTTATGCGGGGAATGAGCCAGGGGTTGCCGAGAGTGCCCCTGGCCACCGCCACCCCGTCACAGCCAGTAATCTCCAGCATGCGGACCGCATCTGCCGGCTCGAATACATCACCGTTGCCGAACACCGGCACTGAAAGAGCCTTCTTTACCTTCGCCAGCCAGATCCAATCAGCCTGGCCAGCATAGCGCTGGTCCCTGGTGCGACCGTGCACTGTAACAGCCGCTGCTCCAGATTCCTGAGCCATCAGTCCAAACTCGATGCAGTTGCGCGAGCTGTCGTCCCAGCCAAGTCGAAATTTGACTGTGACAGGAATTTTCACTGCAGAAGCTACCGACTTTATGATCTCCCGCGCCAGCTCAGGCTCGCGCATGAGCGCGCAGCCGTCTTTACCTTTAGTAATTTTCGGCACCGGGCAACCCATGTT
>CAYPBX010000375.1:0-3584 GCA_964409075.1 uncultured Candidatus Obscuribacterales bacterium | reverse complement strand
AGACTCATCGAAGGTTCTCGGCTCGATTACCAGCACCTCGCTTGACGGTTGAGAGCTGGGATGATCGACGACCTTGGTGCCTGAGCTTCTGACTGTCGACTTTGGTGCCCGGCGGGTGTCAGCCAACCTGGTATCAAGCGCCAACTGACCGTTGGTTGCGTAAATGTCGTCGCTGGTCTCGAAGAGCTCTTCAAAGTCCTCCTCATCGTAATTATCAGAAGGGCCAAACCAGAAGCTCTTAAACTTTTGAACTATGCTCACTTGCTGCCTCCTTTACCTTAATCCACATGCTTACCGTTTCCTCTTAGAATCAAAACCTGTGCTGGCAGCCGCATCAATGCCGGCTCTGCTTATCGGCCCCGAGAAACTCAGGGCTGTCCTGGTTACCTGTCTTGAATACAGCCCGGCCCAGCCTGATCAACGTGGCGCCACATGCGATGGCTTCAGTGTAGTCGTTGCTCATTCCCATGGACAGCTCCCTCAGTCTGACGCCGAATTCCCGCTCAAGCTCATCTTTGAGCAGTTTGAGACCGGTGAAACAGTGCTTCAGGGCTCCGGCGCTGGCGCCAAAGGGAGCCATGGTCATTAATCCTTCAACTTTCAAGGCGGGCAGCCTGTATATTTGCCAGAATTGGCCCTTCAGCTCATCGGGTGTGAAGCCGAACTTGGTGTCTTCGCTCACCACCTTGATCTGGAGGAGAACTGGCTGGACTACGCCGGCAAGGAGAGATTGCCTTGATAATTCCTCAGCCAGGCGCAGCGAATCGACGGAGTGTATAAGGACAAATTCCCCCACGACCTTTTTTGCCTTGTTGGTCTGCAGGTGCCCGATAAAATGCCAGTTAACATGATTCTGCACCGCGGGGGCCAGCTGCCTCTGTTTGGCAAGTGCATCCTGAACCCGGTTCTCACCAAACTCGGTGACACCGGACCTCCAGGCCTCCTCAATCTCACGGGGACCGATGTTTTTTGTGACAGCAACAAGCCTTACCGGAGCCGAGCCAATTCTTTCCTTGATGCGAGCTAGATTATCAGCCACGCCCATGCCTTTCTAGTAAATGCCTGAGGCCGCTCTCCCCGGCCTGGTTTACAGCTACTATAAGACCTGGAATTGATCCATTTGTCAAGCTTGTGATACCAATTTTGCTGCATATGAACTGGACAGCAGTAGAATTGGATATTTACTGTATACGCGATATCACGCTTATGCAGCAGAGTTGAGCGTGACGAGAGCGGAGCGCTGGCGTAGCCAGTCACTCTTCCAGCCTGGCTATGACCTGGGCAGCAGAGCAAATGGCTGCGGTCTCACTGCGGAGAACGCGCGGACCCAGTGATACCGGTATCACTCCAGAGGCACTGGCAAGTTTAAGCTCCTGCCCTGTGAAACCGCCCTCCGGTCCGATAGCCACCGATATCAGGTTCGGTCGTGTTGCCTGAAGACAGATCCGCTCAAGCTGCTGCCTCAGCGACGGTGCTTCCAGGCGCTCCACGCAGATCATGCGCAGTGCCTCTTGAGACGACTGGGAGAGGAAGCGCCCGAACTCAATCGGAGCTGTAATATCCGGCATGGTCGATCTCTCGCACTGCTCAGCAGCCTCGCGTATGATCGCTTGCCAGCGCTCCAGCTTTTTGTCGGTACTGCCGGTGGTTCTGATCACAGATCGCTCGCAGGCAAGCGGAATGATTTTGGTAACACCGATCTCGGTGAGCTTCTCTACAGCCCAGTCGAAACGGTTGCTCTTAATAAGCGACAGATAAACGATTAGACGGATCTTCGCATTGTCGGTAGTTTCCCAGCTTCGCAGGATTGAGGCCGTGAGTTTGCCTGGCTTCAGCTCATGGATGGCGCACTCGTACTGCCTGCCTGTGTTGTCGAGAATCACCATCCGGTCGCCCGGTTTCAGGCGCAGCACCGTGCGGATCCGGAATAATATAGACCTTTCGCTGATGCCCAGGCAAGAAGCGGTAGCATGGAGAGATGATTCTTTAACAAAGAAGCGGTGCATAAAGCTGCCATGCCCCGGAAGCTCGTCCGGGCCGGTGATATAATCTTCATCCTGCTGATTCTAAGCTATTTTGCCCCAAGAGAATGGATCTTAAGGAGTGGTTTGCCAGGCGGCAGAAGCAACGCGTGACCAGCGAGGTCAAGCAGCCGCTTACTACAGAGGAGTACTGCGCTCTCTGGACGCAGTGCTTTCAATGTCGTGAACTGATCTACACTCGTGACCTGCGCAACCATCTCCATGCCTGTCCCAAATGCCAGTACCATTTTCGTATCGGAGCCAGCCAGCGGATTGAGCAGCTCGTTGACGCCGATAGTTTTGAGGAGGTCAACGCAGATCTGGTCTCGGCGGATCCGCTTAGCTTTGTCGACACAGAGAGCTACTCAAACAGGCAGGCAGATGCAAAGCGCAAGTCTGGTTTGAACGAGGCGATAGTCACAGGTATCGGACTGATCGAAGGCAAACCTACCTGCCTTGCTGTCATGGACTTTGCTTACTTTGGCGGCTCGATGGGTTCGGTGGTGGGCGAGAAGATGGTCAGGCTTACCGATTACGCTCTCAACGAGAAGCTTCCGCTCATCTGCGTAACCAGCTCCGGTGGGGCCCGCATGCAGGAAGGAATACTTTCGCTGATGCAGATGGCCAAGACAAGCTCGGCGCTGAGATCGTTACATACCGCCAGGCAACTTTTCATTTCGGTGCTTTCTGAGCCCACCTTTGGTGGGGTGACGGCTAGCTTTGCCATGCTGGCGGACATAATCATTGCCGAGCCGGGGGCCCGCATCGGCTTTGCGGGCAGGCGGGTTATTGAGCAGACGATACGGCAGAAGCTCCCGGCTGATTTTCAAACGGCGGAATATCTTATGAAGCACGGTCAGGTGGACATGGTGGTGGAAAGGGGAAGGCTGAAGGCGGTTCTTTCTTTCCTTTTAGCTTTTCATCAGACAGGAGAGCCTGCCAGGCGCCAGTCAGCCCGCAGCGCCAAGCAAAGGGTATCCTGAAGCAGAGATTCAAGGAGTGCTGGTGCCGGTAAACAGAAAAGGAACCCCGCTGGAGTTCGAGCAGCCGCTGGAGGTTTTAGCGCAGCAACTCGAGGCGCTCAAGAAGGAGGTGGCAGAGAGTCCCAATGCAGAGCTCGATGCTGATATTAAGCAGATTTACGAGCAGTACGAGCAGCTACGTCGGACCCTTTACAGCAATCTGAGACCGGTTGACAGGTTGGCGCTGGCCAGGCATCCGCAGCGCCCGTACATGCGTGATTATCTCGATCGCTGGCACACTGGCTGGGTAGAGCTTCATGGCGACAGACAGGGTGCTGATGACCGGGCTATCGTCGTGGCGCTTGTCTATTTGGGAGAGACAAGAGCCCTGGTGGTGGGCACTCAGAAAGGACGCAGCTTGCGCGAGAAGCAGCGCTGTAACTTCGGCATGCCCCAGCCGGAAGGCTACAGGAAAGCTTTGCGGCTCTTTCTGCATGCCGAAAAATTTGCCCTGCCGGTGCTTACGCTCATCGATACGCCTGGCGCCTATCCTGGTATGGCTGCTGAGGAGCACAACCAGTCTCATGCTATAGCCATGAAC
>CAYPBX010000374.1:2650-3596 GCA_964409075.1 uncultured Candidatus Obscuribacterales bacterium | reverse complement strand
ACGATCTCTCTACCTGGCTCTGGCTGAGCCTGGATTTGCCGGGTGCATTCCCTGGTCTGCCGTGCATCTTTTCTGGGGGGATGAGCGCTGCCTTCCGCCAGAAAGCCCTGAAAGCAATTACAACATGGTGAAGGAGGCGTTGCTCGACAGGATCGATATCCCGCCTGAGAACGTTCACCCTGTGGTCGGTGCGCACATTGATCCGCCAGCAGCCGCCAGGGCCTACGAGGATGAGATCATAAGGTTTTTCAAGCTAACAGATGGCAGCCTGCCGTCCTTTGATCTTGTTCTCCTCGGTTTGGGACCGGATGGCCATACGGCTTCTCTCTTTCCCGATACTGCTGCTCTCAAGGAGAAGGACAGGATCGTAGTCGCCAACCAGGTCCCTTCCCTCGGGCAGGAACGTATTACCATGACTTTGCCTGCCATAAACGCTGCCCGCCAGATAATTTTCATGGTGGCCGGTCAGCAGAAGGCCTCCATACTTCCTCAGATTCTGAGTCTTGATGGATCAGCTCAGGATCCTCCTCCAGCCTGTCGTATAGGCTCATCGAGACAGCTGGAATGGTTTGTGGATGAGGCAGCCGCCAGCCGCCTAAAATTGTGACTGTCAATTTAGCCTACTTTCAGCTTGCCTGAGTGGCTTCTTCGATTGCACCTTCAGCCATGACACTAACGCCTGGGGCGATCATTTACTGGCTTCTGTGCCAACCAGGGTGCCTTTCCTGCGCGTCGACAGGGAAGGTAGTCCCCATTAAGCCTGGTTTCCTGCCGGAGTTGCTTCGTAGCCTGAGCTGCCCGGGTATCAGCGACAGGAGAGCGTCGTCTATCTTTGGCTCTCCTGTTGATGGCACGCTCCCTGTTTTGTTGCGAAAGCCAGCGGTTCGGGCTAGTTGAAGATCCATTGAACTTACCAGATGCAGTTGACGATCGTAATTGACAGCTG
>CAYPBX010000374.1:0-2640 GCA_964409075.1 uncultured Candidatus Obscuribacterales bacterium | reverse complement strand
TCCTATCACCTGGGCACGACGCTGAAACTCAGGGTCGCCTGCGATGACGGGCAACACTACCAGCGGTGCCTGGGCAAGCACATTTAGACGGTCATCATCAGCCAGATGCCTCTGACCGAACAATCCGTTGGTCAAGCTGATAGTGTCGCCGATCTTCACAATTGGTATCAGATCTGGCTCGACCTCTTGCATACCAAGAGCCTGATCGATGGCCTGACCCAGATATTTGATATCTAAAGGGTATCTACTGAAGGTGGTAAAAGTGGCGTTTTTGACCTGTCGGCTGAAGAGATAAAGCCGTACGATATTGCCGGGCTGACACTCCGCAAGCGAAACACCACGTAGCGCACCATTATATGGTATGGCGTTTATGCTCACCGCAATGGGAAAGACCGAGTTGGTCTCGCACTCGATAATCTTGCCGACAGGCCCGGCAATCGCCTCTGCCGTGATATCCTCCGAACCGCGACCGATGAGAGGTCCGAAGAGATTGTTCACAGTCATGCCGGCAGTCACCCTGACACCTCCGCCGGCAAGCGTATCCTCCGCCGGCAGAATGCTGACCGATACCCTGGTGTGCGGTGACTTGTTGCTTACCGGCCGGTTGTCTGCTCTATTTTTTGCTGCCACAGCCATAGCCCTCTCCTCAATGATCAGCTCGTCGGAGCCTAAATCGAAAGCGCCGGCAAGGGCTGCTGCATCGACTGCGTTCTGCAGCTCGGCTTGCACGAGGTGAATATGGCTCAGGTCGTGGACTGCGCCTAAAATCAAGAGGCAGATCAAGGCCATAACAACGAGCCAGGCCCACCCCAGCGCGCCCTTGAAGCGCTTGCGCGAGGCACAGGCTATATATCTATATTTCATGTGTCCCGGTTGCTTTCTGGCTGTCTGGAGAGAAGCTACAGATTGGCTGCGTAAACAAGCGGCTCCGGATAGGGGTCTGGGTCCCCGCTGAACCCGAAGAAGTGTCCCGGAGAGTCTGGGTCAACCTGGCTCTTGCCGTTGACGATCAAGGCGCTTCTCACATCAGCCGGCAACGCAGCAGGATTGTTGGCCTTATACACGGCAGCAGCTCCTGCTACATGGGGAGAAGCCATGGAGGTTCCGCTGATTGTGGCGTACCCTCCGCCTTTCCAGGTCGAGTAGATGCAGACGCCCGGGGCGGCAATATCGACCACGGAGCCGTAGTTGCTGAAGTCGGCAAAGCTGTCGTCCTGGTCGTTGCGGCAGGTCGGCTGAGCCTGTGCGCCGCCGACACCGTCAAAATCAGCAATCGCCGACACTGAGATCACATCCGGATGATTTGCAGGCGAGAAATAGATAGCATCTGAGGCTGAATTTCCAGCTGCTACTGCGTAGGTCACACCGGCAGCTACCGATCTGGCAATCGCTGCATCAAAGGAAGCGCTGTATCCCTGAAACCCGAGGCTCATGTTGGCTACCTCGATTGAGGCAGCGTTCTGTGTCACATAATCAATGCCAGCAATAACCCAGGAGAGATAGCCGCTGCCGCTCCTGTCAAGCACCTTTACGGCCCAGAGCCGCGCGCCGGGCGCCACTCCCACGACACCGATACCATTGTCTATCGCTGCTGCCGTGCCTGCTACGTGAGATCCGTGACCGTTGTCGTCTGCCCCGTTTTTGGTGCCCCACACAAAGGTTACATTCTTCACCACGTTAAGATCCAGGTGTTTCAGATCAATGCCGGTATCAATAACAGCAATATCAATATTGACACGTGTATCGTTACCGTCAATCAAAGCTGTTGTATTTAAATCACCATCTATTCGGTTCACACCAGTTGGCAGCGACTGCGGCGGGCTTGTAATTCTGCCGGAATTGCCCCAGCCTCTGCCCTGTCCTTGCTGGTCCAGGAGAATAAGCCGGTCCGGCTCAACGCCTAAGATTTGCGGATCGGCAGCCAGCTCTTTGGCCTTTTTCTCAGACATCGGGCAGGCAAAACCGTTGACTGCGCGTCTGTAAACACAGGAAGGCGCAACTTTGTGTCTGTTGGCAACAGCAGCCGAATCGATCCCTTTCTTGACACGAACGATATATTTTCCAGGTACGATCTCTCCGGATTTGCGCGTTTGCGCTGAGGAGATTGAGGCATAAATCAGGGCAAAGGTGACGACGCACGCAAACACCAAGCCCAAAAGGCTACTTGAAGCTTTCATTATCTGATTCCTCCCTCGCCCCTTTATCCCGACTCGCTCGACTCAAAACTAAACCCTTGATTGGATTTGCCATGGCAGCAAAGCCAACACAGAAGACTTTAGTTACAACGCCACAAAAAACCCGCCAGCACTACATATCTAAGGATAGTTCTACCCCCGGAATGTTGTCAAGAGACTAGTGCAGTAGCCCTCAAGTAGGGGCATCGCCCGGGAGACGCACGGCGTCTCCCCTACAAGGATTTCGCATAGGCAATTCTCGTATGTCGAGCTGCCGGAGCCGCCGCAAGTTTTAATCCTTAGTGCCGCTCATCCGGGCAACAGGAAACGCCCCTCGTGCTAAAATGAAGGGTAGTTAATCTCTTGATAATTGGACGGCTGGCTAGGATCTTTTGACACAGAGGCATTGAACGGCTTTGGCAAGGCGTAGCCGCGGTAGTATAACCGGCGTCGCGGCAATCTGCAT
>CAYPBX010000373.1:0-3597 GCA_964409075.1 uncultured Candidatus Obscuribacterales bacterium | reverse complement strand
GGGCGTGGAATCAGGATGCGCTCCGCAGGCTTCGTTCCTCGCCTGCTCCGCGCCTATTACGCTCGGCTCAACGTTCCTGGGCCGGAACGCTTCGCCGCGCTGCCGGGGCGTGGAATCAGGATGCGCTCCGCAGGCTTCGTTCCTCGCCTGCTCCGCGCCTCGTAATTTCCGCAGGGTAAGACGTGCAATATGGGCATTTCCCCATGGTGCTGGGATTTACACCGATTTACCTGAATGCTCCCGGGACATAAGCTTTAAGCATAAATGGCGATTCCGGCTCACAGGCAGACGATGCAGATTATCAAGAATTTTACGGTCAAGGCAATAGCAATCCTCTGTCGGCAGTGCAAGTCCATGTTTGCCACAGAGATGCTGAGCACATTGCCTGCGGTAACGCCCGAGACACAGATCGAGACGGACCTGCACAGGGTTCTGCCCAATGCCCGATTCCGGGCAGCTCTCCTGGCGATGTGCCCGGCTTGCAACCATACCTGGTGGACCACCTCCTTTCAGGCTCATTTTGCCAAAGCGGAATTCGTGCCTGCTGCACCGCAGGTGGACCACGCAAGGAAGTTCGCTCATGCTGTGCTGACCGGACGCCAGAGCAACGCTCACAGCCTGGATATCGCTCTTGTGGCTCTCAACGGGCTCTGGTGCGCCCGTGAGTCCGGGCAGTCTTGTGCTCGCTGGGTCAATCTGGCAGGGCGAGAGCTTGAAAAGGCGCTGAGGGATGAGAGCTGGCGTGGCAATCGCTCCTACTACCACTACATTATGGGTGAGATCTGCCGTCAGGCGGGTTACTTCAAAGGTGCGGTCGCGCACTTCGGCAAAGTCGGTCCGGAATCGCGCTTGCCCGAACAGCTGGTTCAGCGCCAGAAAGTGCAGGCAATTGCAGGAGATTCGCAACCGGCGCGGCTGCCACCGTATCTGGTTAAGGCTATCTTTTGTCCCTGGCAGGTTGATTCACTCCTGGCTAAAAGCCAGCAAGGGCAGGTGAGCTGATGGAAGATATCACACCGCTCAATCTCGAAGATCAGCCAAAGCTCTTCGGCTTGCGGTACGATCAGCTCATCGCTGTTCTGCTGGGCCTTATTATCTCGACACAGCTCTACTCCTGGCTCAACCCGATTCATTTTCTCGGCGGGCAGGATCTAAGGCTCTATGTTGCTATTTTTGTTTTTATGCTTGGACCAGCTTACTGCGTGGTGACGCTCAACAACTCAGCCTCTCACTGGGAGAGCCTGGTGAACTTTCTCTTTTCCTCCAAGGTGTACATACCAGGTCCGGATCCAAACCCGATCTGGTTTCTCACTGACGAAGAGCTGGTCGATTTCAGGGAGTAGGGTTATGACAGTCTCGATGTCCCGATCATATGAAGGAGATAACGGCATCATTGGCTTCCTGGACAGGGGCAGGAAGAAGGCTTTCGAGACGGCCAGTAAGGTCAGGCTGCCAGCAAATACGGTGCCACGGCCACACGGATCGGCCGCAGGCATAGTTCCTTTGTGGGATCTTTTCCATGATGATCAAAGCGGGCTTGGCATTGCTGTTTTGAGGGACGGGTCCTACCGCTGCTCCTACGAGCTCGATGGCGTGCATGTAAGCGGCTTTGACGAGGTGCGCCTCGTGTCGCTCATGAATCATTTCACCGGTTTCCTCAACAGCATCGATACCTCCGTGCAGCTGACCATAGTTTGTCACAACATCAGCAAAAGAGAGTATTTTTCCCGCCATCCAGTCGAGGTCAATTCCAACGATGAGTTCCTCAGGTACGTAGCTCGCGGTGTTGAGAATGACGAGGCTTTCTTGCTGTCCAAGAACTTCATTCCCGAACTGAAGTTTTACGTCAGCTTCTGCTACCGCCCGCCCAGGGAGAAACCGCTCAAGGAGTCCTGGATCTCCTCGGCTGCGCGCCAGCTGCGCGATGCCTTCGGCAGTCAAGCTGCTCGGCAGTCTGTAGGATCGCATTTGAAGAATGTCAGGACTCTGGTCCAGCGCGCTGGCGGACATGCCAATCAGCTCGGAGGCTGCGGAATGACAACGCGCCCGATAGGAGCCGTTGAGTACTTCCAGATGCTCTATCGTGAGCTCAACCCGCAGCTGGCTGCAGGTAGCACAAGCAGGTTGCCCGTACCTCTGCGCCCGGCATCTGCCTCCATGCCTGCGCAAATACGGCGCGTGTTTCCTGATATGGAGCCGCAGACGGTAAGACAGCAGTTGACCGAGTCGCTCTATGTTTTCAGCAATCCTGATTATGCCATTGTCTCGGATCTCAGCGAGCATGACGTTGATACGGGCGAGACAAAGGCGAAGTACGTGCGCTCGCTTTACATGACCAGGCTGCCGGAGCGCACCGGACCTTTGTGGCTATCGCCGCTTCTGCGCCTGAATTGCGAATGGCGCCTGAACATCTATGCGCATAAGCTCGACAAGGATCTGTTCCGCAAAAGGCTGCAGCGCAAACAGGCGCAGGCAACCGCCAATACATATCAGGGGCTTCTGGGACCGCGCTCGGCTCCAAATCAGGAGGAGGCTGAGAAAGCTCACGAGGCAGCTCAGGTAGGCTCGGAACTCTATACGACCAACATTGAGGTGTTCAACTATAGTGTTTATTTCACGCTCAATGCCGAGACACTGGACGAGCTGAACCGCATCACAGAGATGGCACGCAGCGCTGCCCCGCAGTGCAGGGGTGCTCGCTTCCAGGTCGGCTTTCACGAGCAGAAGCAGCTGTTTGTCAGCAGTCTGCCGTCTCTGGGAATTGATGTCAGCCGGCGCGGCAAAGCTGTGCGCACGCCAACGGTGCGCAACTCCTTTCCTTTTGTGCACGCCAAGCTGGGCTCGGAGAAAGGCGACTGGATCGGCTTTTCCAAAGAGACGCTCGAGCCTGTCTTCCTGAACGCCTACGATCAGAAGCTGCCCAATGCGCTTTGTATTATCTTCGGTCAGCCGGGCGAAGGCAAATCCATGGTGGCGCAGCAGATCATTCAGCTCAAGGCCCTTGCCGGCGCCAAGGCAGTCATTATCGATCGTTCTGGCAGCTACAACATGCTCACAGAAGTTTACGACGACAGCGCCTATATCAAGCTCGGCCCGGACGGGCAGGTGACGATCAATCTTTATGATCTTCCCGATCAGGGACCCGACGGCAAGCCTATCGATCCTGCCAACCCGCCTGAATCGCACATCATCAAGCTGCTCAGCTTCCATGCGGTCATGTTGGGCGAGCAGGGCGAGCAGGCTCTCAACAAGGAGGAGAAGCCCATACTCATGCAGGGGATCCAGGGCATTTACAGGCAATGTGCGGGGCAGGGCAGGCTGCCTGTCGAGTCGGATCTTGTCGCCTGGTTGAGAGCTGAATGTGAGTCAACGCAAAACAAGAGGCGAGCTGAGACTTGCGAGGATCTGGCCAACCGCCTCAGCCTCTACTGTAAGGGGGCAATCTTTGGCCGGCTTTTCGACGGGCAGACATCTATTCCCATGGACAGCCAGCTGATGATCTTCGATACGTCCGATCTCGCGCATGACAAGACACTGGAGGCGGTAGTCACGCTCTTTGTCTCTGATTATGTCTTGAGGCGTGCTGAAAGACACAAG
>CAYPBX010000372.1:0-3599 GCA_964409075.1 uncultured Candidatus Obscuribacterales bacterium | reverse complement strand
CATCTTACGTTGCGGGAGAACATCATGTTGCCGGTCAGGAAGCGCCTGACGGATCAAGCAAGCGCATACCTGGAGTCACTCATCGATCTGTTTGATATGCGCTCATTTATGGACCGCTTTCCCAACGAGGCATCGCTCGGGCAGAGGCAGCGAGTGGCGCTTGCGCGAGCTCTGGTGCTCGAGCCTGCCTATATCCTCCTGGATGAGATTACCTCTTCGCTTGATGTTGAGCAGATCGCCCTCATTCTTTCTGAGTTGAAGACTCTGCGTGATCGCGGCATCGGGATCCTGGCTGTAACTCACCTTCTCCATTTCGCCAGCGAAGCTGCCGATCAGATCATTTTCATGGATGGAGGGGTCGTGCTTGAATCAGGCGGGCGGCAGGTTTTGACAAATCCGCAGCATGAAAGGGTAAAACGATTCCTGTCCGTCATAGAAGCTGCATCCTGAGTCCCTGATTGGTTACCGGCGGCCGTAAACCTTTACCTCTTTGATTTACCTAACCAGCGCGCAAGGCCTGTCTTGATCGGCCTCAGGCTGAAGGGATTTGAGCGGGGGAGATTAATCTCATCCTCGTCGGGGTCTGTTCGCGGTGCCTGATTGTCAGGCCTTGCCTGAACTTGCTTTTCTCCTTCGCTAGTTGCTGCTACTCCTGCATCAGTGCTCTGGTCATCCCGGTCAGATTTGTCATGCAAAACAAGGCGCTCGGGTCCCTCGAGGTGTCTGAAACCATTGGTGCCGCGCATGGTGGCAAGAATTGCTGCGCTCTTTGCTATGCTCTGATAAATCCGTCTTTCGGGAGCGGTTGCGTTCTTGTGACTGAACCCGGCTGCCTTGAGCACTGTTGCTGGTTGAATCTCCACCAGCGCCATGCGTGTTTGACCGCCATGTACCAGATGCCTGCTCGAGCGCCTGGCTATGCCGTCTTTTGGAAAGAGACTCTCCTGGTGCTCTTTGGCCGAGACAACTAGCTCAGTGCCTGGCCCGATGCCGATAAGCTCTCCTGATGACTCCTGGAAGATCACGCAGTGGCGTTGGCCTGTAAGATTGAGCACCCGGGCTCTCCGGGGCGATCTCATGACGATTGCCCGAGCTCCTGCGCGAATCAGCACGCGACCAAAAGCTGTTGGTACAAGAACAGGAAAATCACTTCGCGTGGGAGCAATGAGTAAGGCTTCATCCGACGGGCGTTGCCCTTCCAGGTTCAAGCGATAGATCTCGACCTCTGGAGCGATGGCGCTTGTCGTCATTACCCAGGCATTCTCGAAATCATTGCGCACAAGCCGCTCGTCCGGACGGGTATGCCATGGGTCCTTGAGAGCCCTGCTGTCGAGAATAGCTGGTGCCGCATCGCCTAAGCCTTCATTAATAAAGGGGCGGACCATATCAATGGGCAGTATGGCGCCGGAAACACCGGGAAGGAACGTCCGGTACACCTGTTCAGCTTGAGGGCGAAAGAAAAGCCTTTGCAAAGCCACAGATGGTGAAACTGGTGTCTGCGTCTTAGCGTTGGAAAGCTGGAAGGCACCGATCATTGGGGAATAGTAAAAGCGTGTCTCCGGATCTAAAGGATCATTGACGAACGGATCCGGTGCCCCAATGCGAAGCAGGCGTCCTGACATTATCTGTCTGATTAGAATATCCTGCTCGGCCGCCAGTGCGACCTGAGGATACATCTGAACTGCGGCAGACAGTACCAAGGCTGCAGCCAGGGTCGTGCCAATCCGCGGCTGCTTAATCATGACATCCCCCAATCCAGATACCAGCCAGCATAAGTTTAAATTGAAACCAGATAAGGTAAACCCTTGACTAGTACAGCGTTGCCAAATTACCGACACGCAGGGCGGCGCTGCCTGTTGCTCACTGCGCTAAGCGCTGGCATTGCTCTAGCCGAAGTCCGGACAGTCAAGATGTGCGCCCGCCTCTGGCTGGTTTGTCAGTGGATTGAAACAGCCCTGCAAACCGTGCTTACTTGTCTTGGGAGCAAAGCTGGCAGTGTACATCTTTCCTGCAGCTAGCTCCAGGCTGCGCAAGGCTCGTTGGGCAACATAAGGATTGTCGTCGCCAATGAGAATGGCAAGCAGCGACTGTGCAATGGTTGGGTTTTCCGCCAGTGCGTAGCGGACATCTGCATGCTCATCTTGGCTGAGCATTGCCACTGTATCTTGAGGCGTGTTGTGATTGTCGGCAACGGCAGCACGCACCTCCGGTGACCTGTCCTGGGCAAGCAGGCGCAGGATGTTGACTGGTGCCCGGCCGTTCTCGGCCACATTGCGCCTTACCTTGAGGTTGGGATGTTGCGCCAGCGTTTGAAAGTCCATTAACCCTGCATCCGGATTGGCGGCGCGCAGGTAAGAAAAAAAACAAGGCTTGCACCCTATGGCCTTGCAGTGCTCATAGCCGCAAGCCGAATCCTCCGAGTCCATGTAGTGTGTACCTCCTACGCGTCTCAATGTCTCCCCACGTTTTCCTCAGGTCGTATCTATCCCCGCCCAGGCTAAATTGGACAAAAACATACGTTAGACAATTGTGCTGGTGCATAATTAGCCTTCCTATCTTAGAAAGACAGTGCCTTTCATTTTGAATGATAGGCCAGTGTCTTAGGCAGGAAAATGTGCAAATCAACCAGTTTCACTGCATAGAAGCACAGTTAGAGCCAATTCAATGCCGATCAGTTGAGCGCTTGTGGTATTTCCTGCAAGTTGTGCATCTCCCGGCGCAGTAGATCCTGGTAGATCTCCAGCATATCCTTGTAGGTCGCGTTTGCTCTCTTGCCTTCACTTTGAAGGAGTCTGTTGGTGACGGCGACGGCGCGCTCGAGCCTGTCCTGATATAGCCTGTTGCTGGCCAGATCCGCATCTTTAGTTACTGAGACCAGATGCAGAAAGGTCATGACAGCCAGGACCAGAATCACACAGGCGAAGCAGAAGAAAAAGAAGCCGAAGAAGGAGCCTAAAAGGGCTCTGTTGCTGTCGGCTGTCTGAGCTTCTCTCCTTCTGGCGATCCACTCTTGACCCCTGCGGAACCACTTGGGTTTAAACGGTGATACCTGCAGGACAAAGACAGCCAGAGTCACTCCGACGACCATCAAGATGACCGTCTGAATCAACTGTGAGGTTCGCTCCTGGGCATCCGTCTGGACCTTCTCCTTCTCCTGCAGCGCTTGTGCAATATAGGTAGCTGCCAGGGCCCGGAGAAGAAGCCTCTGTGCCTGCCTATCAGGGTCTTTCTCCTTTTCGAACAATTGAAGCGCAGAGTCGAGCTTGGCCTCGGCGCTGACTAGCTGACGTTGCTTGAGCAATTCGATAGCATCATGGTAATCCTGCCGCCAACCCTCGGCAGAGGCTGCCTGCAAAATCAGGAGGCAGGGAAGAACAGACCATCCCACCTGCTTTAGTCTTGCGCCTAAACTGGCAACAGATTGCAATACAAAGTCCGGGACAGATTGACCCGACGGCGGCCGGCTCATGTGAGGTGATAGCAGAGAGCTCATTTTTATGTGGCTGAAGCGTGCGTTCAGGTGGCCCTCTCCCGACAACGGTTGCTGAGGCAGGCGGCTTTCTCCTATATTCTGCCAGTATAACGGCAGGCAGCAAGCA
>CAYPBX010000371.1:0-3611 GCA_964409075.1 uncultured Candidatus Obscuribacterales bacterium | reverse complement strand
AGCCGAGGAACAGGTGGGCAGAAAGCAGGCACTTTCCGAAGTGGAAGAGGAGATTGGGCAGCTCGCTGCCGAGCTTGCCGAGATAAAGGCAGGCAACCCTGAATGGGAGCCGCCATCGGCAGGCACGCTCGAGGAGCTCAGGCGCCGGCTCGAGCGTCTGGAGAAGCGCATGCGTGCTCTTGAGCCGGTGAATATGAAGGCGCTTGCCGAGTACAATCAGACTGAAAGTCGTCAGCAGGAGCTAGATGAGCACCTAAATACGCTTGCCGCCGAGCGCCAGGAGATCATCCAGCGCATCAGCGGTTATGATGAGCTTAAGAAGCGTACATTCATGGAGGCTTTCGAGGCGGTGGACCGCAACTTCCGCGAGGTCTTCGCCGAGCTGTCGCACGGACATGGGCGCCTGGAGCTTGAGAACGAGGAGAACCCGTTTGCTGGCGGGCTGATCATTCGAGCGCAGCCGCGCGAGAAGAAGATGCAGAGGATTGAAGCGTTGTCCGGCGGCGAGAAGTCGCTCACGGCGCTCTCCTTTGTTTTTGCTTTCCAGCGCTATGCTCCCGCGCCGTTCTACGCTTTCGATGAGGTCGATATGATGCTCGATGGCTTCAATGCCGATATGCTCGCGCAGATGGTGAAGCGTCAATCGGCAGATGCTCAATTTGTCGTTGTTAGCTTGAGACGGCCGATGCTTGAAAATGCTGACCACGCAATTGGCGTGTCTCTGCGCGCTGACGGCTTCTCTCATGTGGTCGGCATCAAGGAGGTTCACATGCCGGCGCCAGACCGCCAGCGGCAGGCCGCGGGTGTTAGCGCCTGAGGATTTGAGCGATGTCGAGAATTGAGATTGAGATGACAGCAAGCCCAGTCGCCGGAGACGCCGGCGGTATCGATATTCTCGTGCGCATGGCCCGCCAGGGCGAGATTGACCCGGCAAACATCGATATTATCGACCTGACCGACCGTTTCTTGCAGGCGATTGCGGAAGAGCCCAAAGAGAGTCTGCGGCAAAGCGGCAGGATTCTCTTTCATGCATCTGTTCTATTGCGCATGAAAGCCGAGGCTCTGCTACACACCGTTCTGGATGACGAGGAGCTTAATGGCGATGATTTTCTGGAGTTCGACGAGTACGGCAGCCCGATTATCTACGACTCGCACAACCTTCCAATCGCCCGACAGATCACTCTTTCTGATCTCGAGCGGGCTCTGGTGCGCCGTACGCAGCGGAAGGCACATTGCCGCCGCGTCACGCTGGAGGATCTAATCACAGCTTTGCGCGAGGCTGAGCGCATCGAGCGCGAGCGTAAAGATCGAAGACCGGTACCGCGCATAGTGCTGGATGGACAGCCGGAGATTGGTGGCTTTGAGGACATGCTCGATCTGGCGCACGAGGAGGATCTGGAGGTCCTGGTAGGGTGGGTCGAGCTCATTATATCCGAGCACCTGGACAGCAGGGAGCTGATGCCGCTTACAGATTTGCTCAGGCTTATGGGATGCAAGAGCGATTGGGTGGATGCTTTTCTGGCAGTCCTCTTTATCGCTAGTGCCGGTAAGATAGAGCTGGAGCAGGAGGAGTTTTATGGGCCTGTATACCTGCGCTGGCCAGTGCGGACACGAGAGTCGCAGGAACGAAAGGCTTCCTGACCGGCAGGAGAAAGATTTGATAAGAGGCAAGGATCTGGAGTTTCAAGGGGAAGAGATCGCTGATGACCATCAAGGCTAAGGTAGAGGCGGTTCTGTTCATGTCTGACAAGCCGATGCGCGCGCAGGCTATTGCCCGGCTGATCGGCGAGGATGTTGATGTGGTTAGAAGGGTTCTCATTGAGCTTGTTCAGGAATACGAGGAGCGCGATAGCGGGCTGGAAATTGCCCAGGACAACGGCTATCTAATTCAGGTAAAGGATGCCTATGCTCCGTTTGCCGATGAGATGGCCCCGCTCGATTTCTCCGTGGCTGTTCTGAGAACTCTCGGTGCTATTGCAATTCGCCAGCCGGTCGAGCAGTCTGAGATTATCAAGATACGTGGCGCAGGAGCTTATGCACATGTGCGCGAGCTTCTCGAAAGGCAGCTTGTCGGGAAGAGAGAGGAAGGACGCTCGCCGCTTCTGACGACCACCAGGAGATTTCAGGAGTATTTTCGGCTTACCAGCGGCGCCAAAGACTGGCGAAAGTATTTCAAGAAGCTCGAGGCTGCTCGGAAGAGCCAGGAAGCAAAGAGCCGGGAGGAGAGCGCAACCAGCGAGTCTTCTAATCCTGAGGATGATACTACAAGCGGTGTAACCTCGAAAGCGGTGGCTGATAACGTGGTGCCTGTGGACAACAGCCGTGCGCCTACCTTCGGTGAAGTTCTCTCTTGATGTCTGCCAAGGGGAGAATCGTTGCCGTTCTGGCAGCCGCCGGTCTCGGGGCACGCTTCGGGCGCACGGGCGGCAAGCAGGTTCCCAAGCAGTTTCTCGAGCTGGCGGGTAAGCCGCTTTATCTCTGGCCCTTAGGGTTATTGTGCCAGCATCGCTCAATTGCATCTGTGATCGTCCCGACAGCCATACAGATGGTCGCAGATGTTGAGCAGGAGCTCGAGCAGGCAGGCCTTGCCGGCAAAGCGGAAGTGATTGCAGGGGGGGCGACGCGTCAGGAGTCTATCTGGGAGTCTCTGTGCCATCTTGGCAGGAAACTCCCGGTCCCGGAGTATGTCGTGATTCACGATGCTGCCCGGCCTTTTCTGACAAGGCGCCTCCTGGATGACACCATTGCGGCAGTGGTGGACTCCGGTGCTTGCACTGTCGGCATACCTGTCTTCGATACGGTGAAGCGGGTGGAGGATGGGAAGGTCAAGGAGACCATCGAGCGACAATCGCTGTTCCTGGTGCAGACGCCACAGGCTGCCCGCTTTCAATGGCTCCAGGCTGCGCATGGCAGGGCTCGAGAGAAGGGAATTGCAACCACCGATGATGCTGCGGTTCTGGAGCAAGCAGGCTATTCGGTTGTTCTGGTGGCGGGATCAGCTTACAACATCAAGGTGACGAGGCAGGAAGATCTTGCAATTGCGCGACTGCTGGCAGGAAGACTGGAGAAATGATCGGTGTCAATGAATTTTGAGCGGGAATTGCCCTAGAGGAAGAGATATGCTAGCCTCCTTCTTCTAGTCATTGCCTGGCAGCTACTTGCCAATCGGATCAAAACAGCTAGAATGTGGGGTAACGTGTGAACCTGTTCAATCGGCAGAGAGGAAACATGTCTCTAGAAGATAAAGATTGCTCTCCGGAGCTGCCGCACTCTGGTGCCATGCGCAAGAGCGCCGGCGAGGTTTCGCTGTTTCCTGCGGTAGTGAAAGGTCAGGCGTGCTCGGTAGCGCCGGTCTCACTGCGGCGAAACCGGGGTGAAAATAGCAGCACCCAGATATCTATGTTCTCTCCTGTAAACTTTGAGGAGGCACTGGATATAGTGCAATGCTTACGCGAAAGGGCGGCAACGACAATTTGCGTGGAGAAGATGCAGAGAAGGCACGCGGAGCGCCTGATTGACTTCATTGCTGGTGCATCAGCTGCCATTGACGGTGACTTTTTCAGGATGAACGATCATGTTTACCTCTTCTGCCCCAGCAATATTCGCATTGT
>CAYPBX010000370.1:0-3627 GCA_964409075.1 uncultured Candidatus Obscuribacterales bacterium | reverse complement strand
TCAGACTCGACCGCTTCTCTAGCCAGATCGACAACCATCTGATTTGCCCACGGGTGCATAGAGAAAGTATGGTAGAACTCTTGAGAGGGCGACCTGGCAGCGCCTGTAATGACATGGGGAAACTGCCTGCCGTCACCAGGAATACTCCTCTCATAAGCGTAATCATCAGTGGTCGAAGCCGTGTACTGGGTTTCAGGCAAGAGCCTCTGCCAGGGCTGACCGAAATACTGGTCGGCATAGTGCCTCTCGTTGAACGTCCTCACCCAGGCAGGCAGAACTGACCCATACTGCGAGGAGGAGACAAAGTTGCCGGTGCGCTTGTCCCACCAGTAAGCGCCGTTGGCCATGTGCCCGGCAAGAAAGAGCGCTGCCCGGTCTTTCAAGGAGATCGTTATGACTTTGCTGCGCCCATTGCTGGCCAGCTTCATCTGATCGCCCACGGTTGTACCGAACATCCGCTTGGTACCACCGCCTGTGCCATTGGCTCCGACAAGACTCAGCGAATCGGCATCGACCGCCTCAATGACCTTCCCCCGGGAGCGGCTGTACCACTCGTTGGCGACAATGCCCGTAGCCCAGGGGTAGGCTCCGCTGGCAATAATTGAATGTCCGGGCGCTGTCTGGGTCACAACCCCGGAGAATTTGCAGCTGGCAAAGGAAGCAGCATGCTCCAGCAGATAACGGAAGCCACCGGTAGCAAACCTGGCCCGATACCGGGTGAGATAATCGAAATTGAACTGATCAGCGACGATGACCACCACCAGAGCCGGTTTAGCGCCGACCCCCTCGGCAGCCAGCCCCGGAACCAGAAGCTGGAAGCTGAAAATAATCAAAGTGGCAGCTACCACAGGTACGAACTTCATTCCCCTGGCGGCAGCAGCCTTCAGCATGTCCAACACACGCTCAACTGCCAGTTTCGCTTCACAGCTTTGTTTCATTCCCTGCGCGGATAAAATGCTGACGACGATCGGTCATTTTACAGGCCTGCAGATAAGCTTACGGCAAAGAGACATCCGTGGGTTGCCATACCAACTACAAACGGGCATTTTACAGGCGCGGCTTGTAAAAAATTTTCTTGATTGGCGCATTGTTGTAGCCTGGCTGGCACAGATAAGCATACAATCATGAGACAAGCTAATTTACAGGGAGAAATATTATGAGCGAGCGGACGGAGCTGTTGAAAAGAGCAGTTTTGACAAGCGTCGGCGCTACAACCAGCTCCGACAGAATAAGAGCGGCTATCCGCGAGGCGATGGATGATCTGCTCAAAGTAGGCAAGGACCTGCTGGTTGAGCTGGAGATAAACGGCAAGGCCAGGGCAGAGAACGTGCAGAACTTCCTCCTCACCCTCCAGGACGAGGCCGGCAAGCGCACCGGGGAGCTGGAAAAGAAGGTGCAGGCAAAAGTAAAGAGCTCGATGACGCAAGCAGCCCGAGATATGGGTCTTGCCACCAGGCAAGAGCTGAGACAGGTGACCGAGCGAATAGAGGCTCTCGAAGAAGCGCTTGCACTCTCTAAGCAGCAATCCGGTAAGAGCGCAGCGAAAAAGAAGGCCCCACAACACAACTAGCCTTCTGTCATATTGATTCTCTGTACTCTCGATAAATACCTGATTTTCCGTGTGTCGATGTCAAGCCATCGACGCCGCTCTCCAAGTTTACGCTCAGGGAGCTGAGCGTAACAAGAGCGGAGCGAGCGACGCAGGAGAGAGCGGAGCGTCTACAAGTTCACCCCAGGCGAGCTCGTTGTCAGGACACGCTTGGGCCCGTGGATGGGATCCTCTATTATCACAGTCTGGTCGCGTGCGGGGCCGACCGAGACGATGGCGACGGGGCACTCCAGCCGGTCGGCTATAAAGTTCAAATATTGTTGGGCAGCAGCAGGAAGCTCTCTATAGCTGCGGCAGGCAGACGTTGGCGTACGCCAGCCGGCAAAGGTCTCGTAGACCGGCTTCATGCGAGCAAAGGAGCCCGACAGGCTGGGTATGTCGGTCAAGGTCTTTCCTGTCTCGCTGTCCTGGTAAGCAACGCAGACTTTGATCTGGTCAAACTCATCCAGCACATCAAGCTTGGTGATAGCCAAACAGTCGAGCCCGTTTATACGCACCGAATACCTGCCCAGGACCACGTCGAACCAGCCGACGCGCCTGGGCCTGCCGGTCGTCACACCCACCTCCGCCCAGGCTTTGCCTACCTGGCGCAGCTTATCGCCGATTACCTCAAACTGCTCGGTTGGGAACGGTCCCTCCCCCACTCTGGTCATGTACGCCTTGGCCACCCCGATGACACGATCGATTGTGGTCGGACCAACACCGGCACCGGAGCAGGCACCGCCTGCCGATGGCGTGGAGCTGGTCACATAGGGATAGCTGCCGTGGTCGAGATCGAGAAGCGTGCCCTGAGCACCCTCGAAGAGAATGTTCTTGCGATCGCGCACAGCCTGAAAGAGAATGGCCGACGTATCACAGACGTACTTGCGCATGCGCTTCCCGTACTCGGTGTACTGCCTGTAGACTGTCTCGACATCCTCAGGCGGAAGCCTGTAAATCCGCTCGAGAATGACGTTCTTCTGCGGTAGCAACCATTCAAGCTTGGTTTTCAAGCCCTCGCCATCGATGAGGTCCTCGACTCTGATGCCGGTGCGATCGCACTTGTCGGCATAAGTCGGGCCGACACCACGTTTGGTGGTGCCAATCTTCATTGCTCCGCGGCTCGATTCCTCCACGCCGTCAATTGCCAGGTGATAAGGCATCGTCACGTGTGCGGTAGCCGAAACCTTGATCGAAGAGTCATCAAGGCCTCGCAGGCATAACGCCTCTAGCTCCTCGAGAAAAGCTCTTGGATCGATCACCATTCCCGGACCAAGAATGCATACTGTGCCCTTGTAAAGAATTCCCGAGGGTATGAGGTGAAACTTGTAGGTCTCCTCCCCGACCGAGACCGTGTGCCCGGCATTGGCGCCACCCTGGTAACGTACAACCAGATCTGCGTTCTTGGAGAGCAGGTCAGTTACCTTAGCCTTGCCCTCATCGCCAAACTGCGCGCCGACAACAATTACATTTGCCAAGTTATTAACGCCTGCCTTCTCTTACCAAAACTCAACGATAAAGCGATTATGCCAATCGCGCGGGGCGGATAGTTCCCATGAGGAACACGCAGCCTAAGGTCGCAAGCACCGAGCAGGCAAGGAACGAGGCCTGCGCCTGCAAGCAGAGAGCAGCTCGGCTGCCTGTCCAGCCAGGCTCACGGCAAAGCAAGACGCAAAGCCTCTCAGAGCCCCAGATAGTCTACACTTGCCAACAGCAGAGGCGCCGAAAAAATATCTGAGATTAAGATTCTTTACCGGAAGGCACGGTCTGGCGCTGGAGTCCGCCCGTCCGGCAGGCCGACCATCTGCACTTTGCCACCGAGCTGACACAATAGAGATGAGCCGGCTAACCTGACACGTAAACAACCAGCCGGCGACAAACCCAATAGATATGTTCGCTCCCGACTTAAAAGAGAGGCAGCCTCTCGCTACAACATATTTTGAAGCCGCTCTGGGCAGGGGCAGGCTTGCCAATGCCTATCTGCTTGCCGGCAGCGGTACCGAGGACAAATGGCTGCTGGCACGCCAGCTTGCCCTGCG
>CAYPBX010000369.1:0-3630 GCA_964409075.1 uncultured Candidatus Obscuribacterales bacterium | reverse complement strand
ACCTCGGATCGCGTCTGCGGCGATCATCAACACCTCGTCGCCAATCTGATGCCCGTAAGTGTCGTTAATCGACTTGAAGTGGTCGCCGTCGATCATGATGATGGAAATAGGATAGGACTGGGGGTTCGATGCTGCCCGGTCGAATATCTGCGGCAGCAGCTCATAGTAGAACTTCTTGTTCCGCAGTCCCGTCATCGGATCGGTTCGAGCAGCCTCTGTCTCCTCCTCATAGAGCACGATCTGGTAAAGGGAGCGCGCGGTGAGATCTACCACGTTTCTCAGCACGCGCAGGCGCTCCTGCACGGTCTTGCCTTCCTGCACGAAATAAATGGCCAGCATTCCCAGATTGCGATTGTGGGTTTGCACTGGCAGATATACTATATTTCTCAGCGAGTTGTTTTGAGCCAGCTTCTGAAAGCCATAATCTCTCATGGCTGCCGGCCCGACCTGGAGAAACTGTCCGGTGTTGAAAATCTGCCTGGCAATGTGGGTGTGATCCATCTTTCTGAGAAACTGAACAGATTGCTCATCAAAACCGAGGTGTGATTCCAGTGCCGATTGCATCTGCTTGTTTGTTCTGAAAAAGGCACCAAATATAATACTGGTTGGAAACTTGTCGTTGAGCTTCTCCAGAACGCGGTGATAAACCTGCTGGCTGTTTTTCAGGCTGTCCAGCTCGCGGCCGAGAGCATTGATGAACTCCTCCTCGGCCTCCTTGGTGTGCAGCTCTGTGAGCTTGGCTTCCGACTGGGCGAGCTGATCCTCGTACTGCCTGGAGATAACCTGCTTCTCTTCCTCGTGTTCGCTGCGCTGCTTCTTGATCTCCTGCTCTTTGGCTGCACGAGCAGCGTTGACCTCATCATACTGTCGCCGGATCTCCTTCAATCCCCTGCTCATCGTCTCAACCTCGGTGATGGCGCCGGGTACGTTCAGTCCGCCGCCGGTCACGTGCGAGTAAGCATCGCGGGCCAGCAGCAACGAATAGCAGGCGCGGTAAAGATGCATTAGCGGCTTGCTTACACAGAAATGCAAGATGGCTATGGTTATGATGAGCAGCCCGGACAGGAGGCACAGAGCATATCCAACGGGCATGGCGATGTTCATCAATGCGCCGCCCTCAGAGAGATGCTGGAGATTAGGCAGCACCACACCGCTTGCATAAACGCCCACATGCAGGAAACCGCCCTCCTTCAACAAGTTCACAGCCTCGTAATAGTCCTTGCCTTTCCATTTAAGGGTGCGCGCGGTGATATCATATTTCTGCAGTACAGGTGCATATGGTTTTGTATCTGGTGTCAGCTCCCCTTTTGCTGTAGTTATGTAGTACCATGCCAGGTTGTATCTGTTCAGGATCTGCATGATCTCCTGCTGGGTAGGAGCACGCTTCTGCGCTGAGTCCGACAGCTGGACCACAAGCTCATTGGCGTAGCCCTTCATCAGCATTGGATAGATGAGATCGCAAACAGCAGCAACGAAAAGAGTTCCCACCAGAAAGATGAGGAGTAGCCTCAAGGCCAGACACTTGAGGAAACCGAAGATACCTCCGGTTACCTTCTCTAGGAAAGATTCACTGGGCTCTTTCTCGGCCTGGTAACTGACAGCAGCCTGGTATGTCACTATTGGTTGTCCTCTGCTTTGCTCAGTTGCACCTTGAATGTAAGCTGGTCGCCTTTGTACCAGTCCGGCAGCGCCGCGAATGCCGTAGCCTGAATGGCCTTCAAGGCTAGCTTGTCTTCTTTTTTCTTTCCGGAGCTCTTGAATATGCGGCTGCCGAGCAGGTTGCCGTCATGGTCTAGAGTTAGAAGCACGATAAGGTCGATGCTCTTTGTCTGCGGCTGCCAGTTTCTGGCGATTCTCATGAGCAGATCCTTTCTGTACGGTGCGATATTGCCCATGGCGCGAGTTGCTGCTACAGGCAGCCGAGTGGCGATCGGGATACCGCCAGCATCACCGAAGCCAGCGCCGGCGCCTCTGTCGCCTGCTCCCTGCCCGGTCCCCCCCGTGCCGATTCCGCCTGTGCCGGTGCCGGCAGCATCTCCATCAGGAGCGCCCCCCTGCCGGGTTGCACCGGATAACGGACGCTCGGCCGGGTTGCCGGCGATGACCGGAATATGCTCGGCGGGCATCTCCCTGGGTTTTGTTTGTAGCTGCGATGGTGCTTGAAACCTGGATTCTATGACGTTTGTCGGCGTGAGCGCTACAGGCGGCGCTTGAGTTGTTCTTCGCGAGGGTACCGGTTTTGCCGGGACCGGCTCCGGCACAGGTTCGACCGGCGGAGCTTTGATTGCTGGCATCTCGACCTGATCGGAGGGAAGAGGCTTGGGAGCTGCTTCCGACCCGGGTTGAGGCAGGTCGCCTGCAGTAAGGGAAAGAACCTTTGGTCTCTCTTTGACCTGAGGTGGTGGTGGCGGCGGAGGCGGAATGAACTCAAAGGCGACATTCACATCCTTGATAATGCGCGGGCGCGCCTTCTCCAGCTCTTCGAGCTTCAAGAAAGTGATTACCATCATCATATGAAATATAAAAACAAGGATTATGCAGTTTTGCAGCCGCCCCTGACGGTCCATGGCTTCTACATCACCGATACCGTAAAACCGGTCGGTTATGCGGACAGCTTCGTGAAGCATGCTGACGCTCATCCAATCTCCCAGGACAGGGCAGGCGCTCCGGGTTGCCGGCAACTAGCCACCGCCACAAATATTCCCGGGGTTAGGCCATTTTTATCCTGCACCTTATATATAATTTTGGCTCATAATGAAAAATAAAGCTGTCTTTTTTATAGACGCAGTCGGAACACCCCAGAGTTTGAAGCTGGAGCGCTGCGCGGTGAGCATGAACACTCGCCAAGGTCTCCGGCCTGTTATTCCTGGCTATCTGTCTAGCGCATCGGCCCTCAGCATCCCCAATGAATGGCGGTACGGTAGGTTATAATCGCAGGCGAAATGCTAGTTGTAAGAGGCAGCCAGACAGTCTCCAGATGGCCGCAGTCTTCTAAGGAATAGCTTATGTCGCTGCTCTACATCGCCATGCTTGTCATCGAGGTTATCTGCGGGCTTGTCTTGATTGTGCTTGTGCTTTTGCATGCGCCTAAAGGCGAAGGATTGGGAGGCATTGGTGGGGCGGCAGCGGTCTTTTCGCAACGGCGAGGAGCAGAAGCGGGTCTTGACAAAGTCACCGGTATGGTAGCGGCGGTCTTTGTGATTGTTTGCGCCCTACTCGGCTTCGGGATAGTAAGGCCTTGACCTCATTCAAGCTGCCAGCCGGGCAGGAGAAACACACCTTCGTCCTCGACCAGTTCGAGAGGATAGCCAGGCGTTACGATCTGGCAAATGACATCATCAGCCTGGGCATGCACCGCCTCTGGAAGAAGGCGGCCGTCGATGCGCTTGCTGTTCAGCCGGATGGTTCTTACCTGGATCTGTGCTGTGGCAGCGGTGATCTGGCATTTTGTATTGCAGCCAGGCTTGTCAGCCCAGGGTCGGTAACCGGGGTTGACTTTTCCGGTGCCATGCTGGCAGTGGCCAGGCGCCGCGAACAGTCGCTAAGAAAGCAGGGTAGAATCAGGCAAGATGTAGGCGTGTTTTGGAGAAAGGCTGATGTCCTCTCCCTTCCCTTTGCCAGCCGCTCCTT
>CAYPBX010000368.1:0-3633 GCA_964409075.1 uncultured Candidatus Obscuribacterales bacterium | reverse complement strand
AAGGATGCCTGTCCAGAGGTCGAGTATCCTGATGGACTTGAAAATGTCGTTCTCAGGGCGATGGCAAAGGACAAGGAGGAGAGATTCCGGTCCATGGACGAATTCCGGGCAGCGCTCATGGCAGTCGGGGAAGGGAAGATTTCCGTAGCCGGAGCGTCTTCGGGTCAAACGAAACCACTGGCAACCGGGCTTGGAAAGCTGGCGACCAGGAAGGGGCTCCTTGCTTGTGCCTTTGTGGCTGCCGCAGTGATCGTTGCCCTGATCGTGACAAGGAGGATTGAGCTGCCGTCCTGGCTGGGTGGCGATCATGTAAGGGAGGCTCTCGTGGTGGCGAGGCAGGAGTACGACGCAGGCAGGTATGACAGAGCCAGAAAGAATGCGAGTGTCGCCCGCAGCCTAGCCCAGCGGAGAGGGCGGGACTCCGATGAGCTGGCGACAAGCCTGTATCTGCTTGGCCTGATCGATTATTCCGATGCTGATTATCAACGCGCGAAGGAGCTTCTGACAGAGGCGCTGGATATGCGGCGCCGGCTGAATAGTGAGCCTTCTTCTGTGGCTCTTGTGGAGATAGCCCTGGGACGGGCTTCTTCAGCTGTGGGTCAGGCTAAGCAGGCCGAGCAGTTGATCGCCCCGGCGCTCCAGACGATCGAGCGCTCTTACGGCAGTTCAGACCTGCGCACAGCCGATGCTCTATCGGCCCTGGCGGATTCACAACTGCGGCAGGCAAAGTACAATCAGGCCATCGATGCCCTGAATCAAGCGTTGCACATACGGGAGGAGAGCGCCGGCAGAGACTCTGCCCTTGTGGCAAATTCATATAACGATCTCGGGCAGGCTTATCACCTCAAGGGTGATCTGCAGGAGGCCGAAAGCTTATACAGCTATGCACTGGACATAAGGCGTTCCAAACTGGGCGGTGACAATCCGCAAGTTGCTGATACCCTGGTTTGTCTTGGTGCGCTGGCCGAGAAGAGGGGCTGGTTCGCAGAGGCAGCAACCCGGTTCAAAAGTGCTTTGCAGATTCAAGAGAAGATCATGGGTCCGGCAAGTCCAACAGTACTGAGGACAAGGAAACTGTACGATCAAGCACTCCGCAGAGCCGGATCGGCAAATGGCAGGCGGGCGAGAGAGAATCTTCCCAAATGACGATGCTGCCTGTAAGGTGATCTGCCCGGCTGTGCAGCCAGTCCTCAATACTCTTCGTCGCTCACCTTGATGCGGCCCGAGCCAACAGCTGCCACCAGGGCTGAATGGTCCTTTTCTACCTGATCGGCGTAGGCGACCGCAAAGTCGGCGATGCTGGCATCGAAGGAGTCCTCCTCGCCGAGATAACCGCTGATGAATGCAGCATCGCCAGAACGGGCGTGTGCGCGAGCCAGAACCGATCCCATCAGCTGTGCTGTCTCCGTAAGTTGAGGTCCGTCCCACAAATCGGGGCGAAGCTTCACCTTCATGTCTTTGAGCTGGCGAACATAGAAGTGTGTGCCGTTGTCGAGCTCCGTCCAGCCGAGGAATATGTCGCTGGCCGACTGAATTATTCTCTGGCCGGCCACGACCCTCTCCCCTTCGTTTTTGAAAGGACTGCTACCCGTATATGGCTCCAGGACGGACTTTCGTGCTTCCTTTATCTGAAGAAAGAGCGGCTCGTTATCAGGGGCCAGGAGAAGAGCGACGAAGCAGCGCGTTCCCACGCTTCCTACACCCACGACTTTGACCGCTATGTCCTCCAATTTGTAGCGCTCGTAGAGCCTGCGTTTGTCTTCCTGTAAGGATGCCTTATACAGGTCGTTTCCTTTCCTGATCATTTCGCTGAGCTGGTTTCCGTTTGGCGCTTTCGGATGGTAAATCAGGGGTGGATAATCCTTGATTCGGTATCCTCCCGCGACCTCGCGCACCATCTTCGGGAAGTAATAGTCCTGAATGCTGCGCTGCTTGACTTTCTTGAGCTGTCTCTTTCTCTCTTTCTGCACCTCGTCACTCGATGTTTTTTCGATAATGCTCTGCCAGTCAATCCTGTCATACCAGATCTCCAGGATGCTCTTCCGGGAAAGCTCATCGATCTTTTCTCTGTAGGCGCGAACAACTGCTCTTGCAGCGTCTGTTTCATATCTGGACTTCAACTCGTTTTCTCGAGAGGACAAGACAAAACTGACTGCTAGCCGCTTGATGTCCCATTCCCATGGCGCTGGTAAGGTCTCGTCGAAGTCGTTGAGGTCGAACACAATGTTGCGCTCTGGTGTTGCGAATGCACCAAAGTTGAGCAAGTGGCAGTCTCCGCAGGCTTGGACCTTTATGGTGGTGCTGGGTACGGTAGAAAGATCGTATGCCATCAGAGCAGCTGAGCCCCGGTAGAAGGTGAATGGAGAGGGCAGCATGCGGCTGTATCTGATGGGAATCAGATGCTCGAGCCGGCCGGCATTCGATTCTTCCAGCGCATCGATGGGATTGGGCCTGGAGGGTGGCAACCTCCAGCCGGCATGAGACTTATGCGGAATCGCTGCTCGAAGTGCCTTGCCTCTCTCCCTGCGCTCGTCTCTGGGAGAGCGCGTGTTGTCGTGCAGGAGCGCGACGCTCTCAACAGATTTGTCGTCGTTTGATTTTGTAGCCAAACCGACCTGTCCTTTTCCCTGCCGCCCGTGTATCTTAATTCATACCCAGAGACCTAATGTTTCGGACTGCCGGAGCTGCAGTCACAACACTTTTTAACTACCATTACTGGAACCAATTTTGCACCTGCCAATGTCTTGATTTTCCGCTAGGGCTGCCATTCTGGATGACATAGACAATGCTCTGACCACACTGTGCGGGTGGGGTCCAAAGTCGGGGCTTGACTACTCTTGGAACTGATTCAAATGACATTGAGCAAGAGCCCGATTCTGTCGAGAATTCGGCTGGATGGAATAGACACCGACACAGAGAGGTGCAGGAACAGCGCGTCCGGCCCGGCGCTAAGTGTGTGGAGGCGAGCGTATGCCGTGGACGGAGGGCTGCTTTCCGCTGGAAGGTAGCCAGGGGACAGGGGAAGGTCCCTACATAAGCGGGGGATTTCTGCAGAGCCACAGGCTGCTGGCGGAAGGGCGTGATCTGGCTCTGGTCAGGTCCGAACATATTCCTGCCTTTTCGCCAGGAGATGTTTTGCGTCCGGGTGATTATCGTAATCCTGCCAGATTCGATCACCCCTTCAGTCATCTGGAGCGCGCTGCCGGGAGCATGCAGTATGGGTTCGAATTTGCCGAGGCGGACTATAATCGGGCAATCGCTGCGGCAGACAGTATAGACCGTCCAGAGGTCCTGCAAGGGATTCAGCAGGACCGCATGCAGAACTGGCGGCAGATTCGCCAGAGGGAGCGCGAGATTCGCGGAAGGGTCGCCCAGGGGCAGTCAGCGCAGCAATTGAGCGATCTCTACCGGGAGCAGGAGCTGGACTGGCAGAGAGAGAGGGAATTTCATCGGCTGTATCTGTCGCCTGGAAGCACGCGGGCCAATATGGGACTGGCGCTTATCAGCACCGGCTATGCAGCTTATGGGGAGAGAGGCCATGGGTTAATCGCAGATGCCATCAAGCTGAGACCGGAGATAGAGTTCGATCCCGACTTTCAGAGAAACTACCGTGAAGCTCTTGCTGTTGGGGCG
>CAYPBX010000367.1:0-3635 GCA_964409075.1 uncultured Candidatus Obscuribacterales bacterium | reverse complement strand
TTTTCCTAGATCGACGGAAACGACGGGTTCTTGAGCCGCGCCAGAATCGCAGCCAGGAGTTTCGCCAACGCAAGAGGCTGCTGTGACAAAGACCGCTGTCCCCAGGAAGCCGGAAGCGACGAAGGGCACCAGCCGGGCTACATCCAGCCCAGCCCGGACTTCTCCCGCCACAGGAAGTCCGGCCGAACCCACGGGAATGGATGGGGCAGACAGCACTGTATCCGTTGATGAACCGGTGAGGATCGAGGGCAAGCCAGTAGATTCCATGGACTACTGGATGAAGTTCCAGCACCAGGAAAAGCAAGCGCTACCGAAACCAAAACCACAAGCTAAGCCCAAGCCACATGCTCAACCTGCCCCCAGGCAAAGCGCTCCTATAAAAGAGAAGGACCCGTGGAAGCAGATTGATGAGAGCCGCTCCGAGTCCTACAGGCGATATCTCCAATGAGCTGCTTTCGTGGTATAAGAACAGCCGCCTAAAAATTTACGCTCTCATGAGAGGAGGAGCAGCTATGCCGGCCAGATTTATGGCTCTTCAACTGGCAATTGCAGTCTCTCTGCTTGCCTCAACCAGCTGCAGCTCAACAAAGGACGCGCCTACCGGCGCCGATCAAAAATCAGCAGGGATTCAGAGCAGAGAGCCGGCACTGAAAGCACCGGCTTTCACCCTGCCAGACACCCGGGGCAAACTGCATTCCCTTTCTGATTACACAAACAAGTTCGTTGTCCTGGAATGGATCAACTTCGGCTGCCCCTTCATAAAGAAACACTACAACAGCGGCAACATGCAAGTGCTGCAGCGCTGGTGCAAAGGGAGAGGCATAATCTGGCTGTCGGTCTGCTCATCAGCCCCAGGCAAGCATGGCCACTTATCTAATGAGGCAGTAGAGGCGAAACTCAAGGAGTTCAAAGCCAGCCCGACAGCATATCTATTCGATCCTTCCGGGCAGACAGGACGCGCCTACAATGCCAAGACCACGCCACATATGTTTGTAATCGACCCCTTGGGGCTTATTCTCTACTCAGGAGCAATTGACGACCGACCCAGCACAGATGAGGTCGATATGGAAGGAGCGGTCAACTATGTCAAGTCGGCTATTGAGGGCGCAATGGGGGGGCAGGCTGGCTGGGTTTCGTCCAGCAAGCCGTACGGCTGCCCTGTTAAATACTAGGAGCAAGCTTAGTTATTAGGATACTTGCTTATGCATGTGGCGCTGGCACTTGTGCTTTCCATTCTCATCGGCATCTCACTCGGGTTGCTAGGCAGCGGCGGCTCGATCCTGGCCGTCCCGATCCTGGTCTACGTTGCTCACATAAAGGCCAAGGTCGCTGTGATGATGTCGCTTGCCATAGTAGGAGCAACCAGCCTTCTGGCCAGCCTGATGCCCAGAATGACCGGGAATGTCGATCTTGTCACAGCCGCCCTATTCTCCACGACAGGCATTGCCGGTGCGTTTCTAGGCGCCAGGCTGACTGCATTCGTATCCGATCGAATCCTTATGCTGCTCTTCGCCTGCCTGATGATAATGGCCGGGGCGCTCATGTACGTCCGCTCAGGATCCAGACAGGCAGAGGATGCCCATGACAGAGAAAGGAAAACGCCTTCGCTGCTCGTCTCCGGCCTGGCAACAGGAGTAGTTACCGGCTTCCTGGGCATAGGTGGCGGTTTTCTTGTAATTCCGGCACTCACGATTATGGGTGGACTGCCAATCCGGCTGGCAATTGGAACCTCGCTTGTGGTTATCACGCTCAATTCTTTGGCTGGATTTGTTGCTCATCTTATGGCAGGCTGGGGCGGGCAGATGCTCGATTACGGTCTTATTGCTGCTTTCACTGGCTGCGCGGTCAGCGGAGCTGTTCTCGGGCAGAAGCTCTCCGTCAAGATAAGGGCTTCGCATCTTGGCCGGGTGTTTGCCGTTTTAATAGTCCTCATCGGGTTGGCAGTTGCATCTGCCAACCTGCTGAGCACTCAGATGCCACAAGCCGGTATCGGGATGCAGGGAGTAACGTAACTGGCTAACGGTCCCATTCAGGCTATACTGGCTGATTAAGTTAGATAAGATAATTACAGCAGACCAGCAGATTCAGAGCACGAGGCGCACATGTACTTCAAGCAGCTATATCTTGGATGTCTCTCCCACGCATCCTATTTAATCGGCGATGAGACGACAGGAGAAGCTGTAGTTGTCGACCCGCAGAGGGACATAGATGGTTACCTGGAGGAGACCACCTCTGCCGGCTTGACGATCAAGCATGTCTTTCTCACCCACTTTCATGCCGACTTCGTCTCCGGGCATCTCGAGCTGAAAGCACGTACCGGGGCCGAGATTCGCATCGGCGCGAAAGCCAGAACCGAGTACGGCGTGACTCCAATGGAAGACGGTGATGAGCTCAAAGTCGGGCAGGTGCAGCTCAGGGTCCTGGAGACACCCGGCCATACACCAGAGAGCATCTGCCTGCTTGTATTCGACACAGCCAGAGACAAGGAGAAGCCTTATGCCGTGCTGACAGGCGACACACTATTTATAGGCGATGTTGGTCGTCCTGACCTTATGGCGAGGGCGGGAGTATCTGCTCGCAACCTTGCTGCTTGCCTGTACGATTCCCTGCATAAGAAATTGCTCACGCTTCCGGATGATACGCTCGTCTATCCGGCACACGGAGCCGGCTCCATGTGCGGCAAGAACTTGGGCAATGAGACCTGCTCGACAATAGGGGCGCAAAAAAAGTTTAACTACGCGCTCAAGCCAATGACGAAAGAGGAGTTCATTAAGCTTGTGACCGCCGACCAACCGCACATGCCGGCATATTTCTCCTTAAACGCTGAGTTGAATCGCCAGAGCCGCTCTACTCTTGAGGAGACGCTACATCACGTCCTGAAACCCCTGTCGCTCGGTGAAGCGCTTGCGCTTGTAGACAAAGGCGCACAGCTGCTCGACACGCGCTTAGCCGACAGCTATGCTGCCTGCCACCTGTCAGGCAGCATCAACATAGGCCTTTCCGGCAGGTACGCTACCTGGGCCGGCACGCTTCTCAACAGCAGGCGTCCGATCGTGCTCGTAACCGACCCGGGCGCCGAGAGAGAATCAGCTCTCCGGCTCGGTAGAATCGGTTTCGACAATATCGCTGGATATCTGGAGGGAGGAACGAAGAGCCTCCCTGAAGACAGCAGTTTGTCACGCGGACATGAGCGTATCTCAGCCCGGCAGCTTGCTGCCTCTCTCAACGCTGACACACCGCTTGTGGTGCTGGATGTGCGTGCTACAAGCGAATGGCAGCTTGGGCATATTCAAGGCTCCATACATATACCGCTGCCGGAGCTGGCAGCCAGAGCATCTGAGCTTCCGCGCGACCGGCAGGTTGTAACGCACTGCGCTGGCGGCTACCGGTCTTCCATGGCAGTCGGCATCCTCGAGCAGAACGGATTAGCCAATCTGGCCGATCTTGCCGGTGGTATGGCAGCCTGGCAGAAGGAGGGCCTGCCCGTGGCTCAGGAGACGGTACTGGCGTAAGATAGCCAGACAACTGTCCTGGTCGAGCCCGCTCCGGCAAGCCTGGGCTCCACCTAAATTATTCTCTACCTGCGTAGATCCGACAGGAGCTCACTGGCGGCTTCTGTCACCAGGACAGACAGG
>CAYPBX010000366.1:0-3638 GCA_964409075.1 uncultured Candidatus Obscuribacterales bacterium | reverse complement strand
GCGGTGACGTCAACCGGACGCTTGATTTCGGTCACAGCCGTGAATCGAAGCTCTGGCTCCTGGCGAGATCAGCTGCTACCGTCTGTCTTTCGCTCAAGAGCACGCAGGATCTTGTCCGCGCAGCGCTCTATGCCAACGAGAGCCTGGTCTGGAGCATGAGCAAGGCCCAGGACCCCAACAGGGTCATCCGGCAGATTATCGCCCGCATCATCGAACCGGTCTACTCCCGCGGCAATCTGGACAGCGGCATGGAGCAGGCGCTCCGCCTGCTGCCAGGCGCGGGACGCAACGAGGTTGTGATTCTTTCTGACTTCCTCAACCTGACAGCCGGTCAGGCAAGGCTGCTCGAGCAGGTGTCGCGCAACAACAGCATCCGGGCCGTGGTAGTTCAGGACAAGCGCGAGCGGCACTTGCCGGAGCCGCCCAGGTGGTGGCCGATTCCGGCGCCGTTGCGCGTCTTCGACCTCTCTACCGGAAAGCAGGTGACTTGGTGGCTTACCTCAGGCAACCGGGCGCGCTACACGCGTGAGTTCGAGGAGCATGAGGAGAAGCTCCGGAGCTTTTTCAACAATAACGGCATCAGGTACGAATTTGTCTCCACGGACGAGGGCGATCTGGCCACGAGCAAGGTCGTGGGGCTGCTCGCCTGCCCTCCGCTTTTGAGTTGAAAGGAAAACACCCCATGAAACACTATCTTCTCATTCTAGCGGCTCTGGCATTGACCTTGAGCCTGCCGGCCAGCCGGGCGCTGGCCCAGTCAGGGCCTTCACCGCGCATGATGCCGGCCGAGATCAAGCGCGCCTGGTATGAAGACCGCCGCATCTACATCGAGGTGATGGCGGACAGCGCCTTCGATCCGGTCCAGGAGGGGCTGCGTCCTGGAGCGCCTGCGACCTTCCCCTTCGGTGAGCATTTCGGCATCCGCATCGGTAACGTCGTGCCGATGCGGGCACGCATCTACATCCTCGAGCCGCAGCACAAGGGGCAGGAGCCCATTCAGATAAATCTTGCCAACCTGAAGGCGGGGCGGCTCTTTGTGGAGCCCCACGACGACCCGGACTTCAAGGTCTGCGAGGCGGAGATCCTGCCTGCCGGGGAGACGCCGGTCTCGATCCCGGAGAAACCGACTCCGGTTACTTTGAGGATTGGCGAGTTCGAGCATCCTGCTCAACTTTACGAGATACGTCTCTACGTGCAGACGATGCGCTTTCCTCAGCCGATCTCGTTCTTCTTCGAGTTCCGCTACGCGGCAAAGCGCATCCAGGAAGGCGGTGGTTGGGACTGGCAGACGCTCACCAGCCCTGATTACATCCTCAGCATGTCCAAGACATCCGACGAGGGTTTCGATCTTTCCTCCGGCAACACCAGCGCGCAGGAGTATGACCGGCCGCTGGCACTCCCGGTGGTGCTCATCTCCTTCGGTGGGATCCTGGTCCTGGCGCCGCTGTCGCTTCTGCTTATGGCTTTTGCACGGCGTCGCTTCTTGCTTGCGCGCTCGCTGGACCCCGAGGAGAGACTCTGGCGCTCCATCGGGCCGATTCTGAATGCCGGCAAGACCGAGTCCGGCTACAGATTCGGCGAAGATGAGGTGCGGAGGATCGTTGCAGCTCTCTTGGATTACATCGGCAGGCCGGCCATCCGCTCGGACCAGCTCGAGAGCCTTAAGTACGAGGACGACGACGGTGAGCTTCTCTATTCCATCCTCTACCCGCTCATGCGCGGTGTTCTGGAGGAGAGCAGGGAGCTTAGCGACGAGCGCTACGCCCAGCTCATGGAGCGTATCGAGAAGCTGGTCGCGCGCCCTTAAGCAGTCAGTTTGGCGACCGGGGTCGGGCACATGATCTGACCCCGGTACAGGCAAAAATCATCTGTCAACGCCGGTCTGGAGAATGCTGCGGTTGCTTGAACAACCGCAGCTATTTCAGGCCGTCGGCTTTCCATCCAAAAGGAAACCTCAATGAGACACATGACACAGACGAGAGCACCGGTTGTTCTTCTTTTGATTGCCCTGCTGACTGTGCCCAACCTGGTCGTGGTCGCCCAGAGTCAGGCACCGGTGATGCCACCGGCCGATCAGCCACCGCTCTTCGAGCAGCTGCACAGGGCGATCTTCCCGCTTGGCGTTCCTGCTCCGGAGAAGCCGGACCCAGAGCGGCTCTACAAGCAGGCGATTCATGAGATTGCCGACCGGCACATCTTCCTGGCGACAAAGCCGGGTGCCAACGAGATCAATCCTCAGACCGGGATGCCGGTCGATAAGAAGCAGGAGTTCCTTAACAGGTGGGGAACTCCAGCGCGCCCGCTGAAAACGCTGGCCGATGCGGATGCTGCCATCACGGAGGCCCTGGAGAGCCTTGGTGGCCGCTTCGATTCTTACCTGGTGCCCAAGGAGGTCAAGGCTGAGGACAAGGACTTCGACTCCAAGAGTGTGGGCATCGGCGTGCGAATTGAGCTGAAGGATTCGGACAAGCTCTTGGAGAAGCTGCCCCGTGACGCCACAGGGGATCAGGTCCGCCAGGCGCTCGTCATCTCGGCTGACCACCCGCTCTTGATCTACCCCTTCAAGGACAGCCCGGCCGACAAGGCTGGATTGAAGGAAGGCGATTCCGTTATCAAAGTTGACGGGGTGGACCTGCGCGGCAAGACCATGGCTGATGCTGTTGGTCTCATCCGCGGCACAAAGGGCACGAAGGTCGAGATCGTGGTCGAGCGCAAGGAGCCAGACGGCACCGTCAAGCAGGTCACGGTGACCGTCACTCGCAACGAGTACTACATTCCCGCTGCCAGCCTGCGCGATCTCGGTGACGGAACTTTCGTGCTCAGGCTGGACAACTTCGTTGCTGCCAAGGCTGCCGAGGAGGTTCTCGGCTACCTGCAGGAGGTTGTGAAGAAGGGCGGCAAGAAGCTGATCCTCGACCTGCGCGACAACGGTGGCGGGCGGCTAGATCATGCGATCAACATCGTCATGTACATGCTGCCGGAAGGGACGATCGTTGTTCAGGAGCACAGGGAGAAGGGGCATCTCGAGTACTACGAGACGCACACCAACGTTACCTGGCAGCTCTTACTGCGGACCGAGCCGACCCGGCGCGGCGTTCTGCCGGTCACCCAGCAGCGAATTCTGGCGATACCGCCGGAGATGCCGATTGTCGTGCTGGTCAACGAGCACAGCGCCTCGGCCTCTGAGCTGGTTTCCGGAACGCTTCAGTTCAACGGCCGGGCCAAGATTGTCGGCAAGCGTACCTTCGGCAAGGGTGTCGGTCAGCATCTGATCGACCTGCCCTACGGGCGGCGCCTGCACATCACCTCCTTCAACTTCCTGCCTGCCAACCGCAGGATCGACTGGGTCGGGATCATCCCCGACCTTGAGGTCGAGCAGGCGCAAGCAGGCGAAGACGGGCAGCTACAGGCGGCCACGAAGCTCGTCAGCGACATGTACGAGCGCGGCGTGAAGGAGCGCGCCGAAAGGCAGTCCCGGGAGGAGCAGATCCGGCAGGAGAACCGCCGGCAGTGGCAGGAGCAGATGGAGCGCCGGCGGCAAGCCGAGGAGAAGCGCCGGCAGGAGAAGAAGTCGGACGGCCAGTAATTTGTCCTTTTCCGAAACCCAGGTGGAGTAGCCGGCCGTTGCGAGCCGGCTG
>CAYPBX010000365.1:0-3654 GCA_964409075.1 uncultured Candidatus Obscuribacterales bacterium | reverse complement strand
CATAATTTCCCTTAAGAAGCTGTAAGCCGCATATCAATTGATGATTGAGCGAGCTGCTTGCACTAACTCCAAAGCAGTAAGAAATGATGTTGTCGATTGCCGACCGGGTGTAGTGTTGAGAATTTCATCTCTTGAAAACTAAAGATATTCTTGTGGTTGAAGATGAAGAGGATCAAGCTGATCTGCTGCGCTACTCGCTCCAGAAAAGCGGGTACTCGGTGGACATAGTCGGCACAGGTGGCGACGCGCTTTCGTATCTTGATGAGAACTCCCCCAGGCTGGTGCTGCTGGATGTTCTCTTGCCGGACACTACCGGCTTCAAGCTGTTGAAGGAGATAAGAGCACGAACCGTCGCGCCCGTGTTCATGCTGTCAGCCTGTTACTGCTCTGAGACTGACCGCGTGAATGGTCTTCTGCTCGGCGCCCAGGATTATCTGGGCAAATCCCACTCCCACAAGGAGCTTCTGGCGAGAATAAGAAACCTGCTTGCCAGAACCACCCAAGAGACTGACACTTGCACTTTTGGAGGCGGTTCACAAAAGCTCAGCGTTGATCTGGAGAACATGTGCATTAAATGGGGTTTGCAAACAGCCCTGCTTACTCCCATCGAGCTGAAGCTCCTCCGCCGGCTGCTCAAAAAGCGGGGCCAGGCAGTCAGCTACCGTGAGCTTGCCGTGGCGGCCTGGGGCAACGAGGTCACTGTTAACAGCATGTCACTCAAGGCGCACATAACCAGGCTTAGAAGTAAGCTCGAGAAGCTGGTTCAAAAAGACGGCGTCATACGCTCTCAACGAAAACAAGGCTATAAGCTCTTAGCAGATAGTTGACCTCACTTTACCTGTCTCTCGCCTTTCCACATTACTATGAAGACCGGATTACAGTCGACAGACGCAGTTTACCAAAGGGATTTGGTCACAGACAAAGACGTGGAGATCTGCGCTTTGCTCTCGCATGAGCTGCGAAGCCCCCTGCACACGATTCGCAACTCCCTGGCCGCAATAATGGCTGAGGCGCCAGCGCTTGATGCAGAGACATTGAGATTTCTTGAGCTTATAGATCACAATACCGATCGGCTAATCTTGTTGACCGAAAAGTTTTTGGATCTCTATCGGGTACGACGTAAAGTGGTGGGTATGGCCGATGAGCCTGTAACCATCGATATGTTGTTATACAAGGTTTTGAGGTCCCTGGACGACTCCAGCAGGGCCATATATAGGAATGTTCACATTGAGGGGCTGCAGACTGTTGACATGGAGGACACCTGGGATCGCAGCCGGTACCAGACGGGCTTGTCTCTGACTTTGCCTGATGGCGGCCGCCTCCTGGAGCACGCAATCAGAAATCTGCTTGCCAATGCGCTTCAATACGGCATAAATCGCCAGCATATAGACTGTGCTTGCATCTGTCTCCGGCATGCTCTTGCCGACGAAAATAG
The DNA here is from genome assembly GCA_964409075.1 of uncultured Candidatus Obscuribacterales bacterium. Lineage (GTDB taxonomy): Bacteria > Cyanobacteriota > Vampirovibrionia > Obscuribacterales > Obscuribacteraceae > CAYPBX01. The sequence goes on along the minus strand of CAYPBX010000365.1, from coordinate 2,219 downwards.
ATGCCTGCTGATTCAGGTGTCGGATCATGGTGCAGGTATTTCACTGGAGCATCAGAAGAAAATTTTCCAGCCTTTCTTTCGCGTGCCCGGCATCCCGCGGTCAAGACCTGCCAGCGTAGGGCTCGGGCTGGCGCTGGTTGAGTCGATTGCTGATTACTACGGCGGCTCTGTCGAGGTTCAGTCGCAGCCGGGGCAGGGATCCACATTCTGCTTGAAGATACCGGTTGAGATCCATCGCTAATCCCTGACTTGAATCCAGAGATAAGGACGTTGTCAGGCAGCTATGCAAAAAGGAGACCAGGCGCTTGAGCCTAGTTGGTTCTGGCATTAAGAAGTGTGAATCGCTGTGTCCTTACATCTGCACGTAAACAGAGAAACCTGACCAGCAAGCCGTGATTTGAGCAGGTAAAGAAACTGGAACAAAAATTTCACTTTTAGATATAACAATAAAACCTGCGCATATATAACTGCTGTCAGGATAAAAACATTAGCAATTTTTAGTCCCTTACTGCGAGTTGGAGGAAGAACTAATATGGCTGTTGAGAAAACGAATGCCTCTTCGAGTTTAGCGGAAGTTATCGACCGCATTCTCGACAAGGGTATTGTAATTGATGCCTGGGCTCGGGTCTCCCTGGTCGGGATAGAACTGCTCGCCATAGAAGCCCGGGTTGTTGTTGCATCCGTCGAAACTTATCTGAGGTACGCGGAAGCTGTCGGTCTCACCGCAGCAGCAGCAGCACCAGCAAGATAAACGTCCTTAGAGGGCGCGTACTGTGTGCCCGGAAGGCCGCAAACGGACAGCCAGTCTCCCGGGGAAAGTCCTGGGAGACTGCTTGTTGCCGGGAGTTCAAACGTTGTGATGTCAATCAAGGAGGGGGACAGATGATCTCAACCAAAGAAGAAGGGCTTGCTTTCGTGCGGTCGGTGGCTGCCGGCAAGGCCCGGAGAACAAGGGATCTGATTGAGCTTAAGAGAGATGTTGAGCACATGATGCGTAGATTTAGTCAGAGGCAGATTGAGATGTCGAAATCCATAAGACGCGACGCCGAAAATCTGCATCAAACCCTTGCCAAAGGAGAAGCGCAAAGACAGAAGTCCTTTGCCATGTTTGCATCCGAGCTGGCTGCCGAAACACAGGAGCGCATGAAGGCCACCAGGGGGCGCATTCAAGAGGTGGAGCATCTGCGCATGTGCTTCCAGAAGGAGCTTGCCGAGCTAAAGGCAGAGCTTCAAATGAGCGCTCATCAACTGCGCGACAGGTTAGAGCAAGGGGAGTCGAGGCGCCTGGCCGAGTTCAAGCGCTTTGAGGAGAGGCTGGCTGCTGAGAAAAAGGAGCGCACGGGTCAGACCAGGCAGTTGAGAGGGGAGGCAAAGGCCATGCTCGATGCCTTCCGGGCAAAACAGCATGACATAAAGGATAACCTTAATGTTATGTTTTCATCTGCTGCTGCGGCGCGCAAGGAGATTCAAAGGGCCTGGTCAGCAATGGCAGCAGGTTTCATGCCAGAGATGGCTGTGTCGACCCCAGCGGGCAGCAGGCAATCGCCGACTGAAAGGCCACCGGCTCAGCCGGCGCCGCCTCCTGCCCCTGCCAAGAAACCCCAGACCTTGCCTGCCAAGATAAAGGCCATTCTGGCAACCGGGGATGAAGGCTTCAGGTTCTCGGATATCCACAGGGAGATTGAAGGGGTAACCAAATCAGAGCTACGGGAGCTGCTCCAAGAGCTGCAGTCAAAGCATGAGATTTCGCGAGACGAGAACAATCGATACCACCTGGTGTAGGAGATTGATCATGACAGAGAGTTATGGTTTCACCGTGCTCAGCCCGCGCCCGCGTGCGGGCTTTGTCAGCACTCGTTTTGTCAGCAACATCACCGGCAGAGCCCTGTCCTACATTAGGGCAGGTTATGCTGTTCACCTGCGCGGGCCAGCCGGGACAGGAAAGACCACGATGGCCATGCACATAGCCGCCCAGCTCGAGCGTCCGGTGGTGCTTATGTTCGGGGATGACGAATTCCGGACGGGGGACCTTGTCGGTGCTGCATCGGGATATTCGTACAAGAAGCTGCATGACAATTATATTCATTCTGTACTGCGCGTTGAGGAGGATGTCAATCAAAAATGGCTGGACAACCGTCTGACGATTGCTTGCTCGGAAGGCTATACGCTCGTCTATGACGAGTTTACGCGCTCGCGCCCGGAAGCGAACAATGTCCTTC
>CAYPBX010000364.1:0-3659 GCA_964409075.1 uncultured Candidatus Obscuribacterales bacterium | reverse complement strand
ACGGGCGCCATGTGGGAGACGGTGAAGATTCTGCGCCGTGTCTTTCCCATGAGGCAGCGCAAGATACCGCTTTTCAAGGACCGGCCGTGCATGAACTACGACATAGGGCTGTGTCTCGGCCCCTGCCAGAAGCTGGTCGCCGAGGAGCCTTACGACCGCATGGTAAGGCAGGTGGAGATGTTCCTTTCCGGGCGCCAGAGTGAGGTCATTGCAGGGCTGAAGAGGGAGATGAAGGTCGCAGCGGCAAGGCGGGAGTTTGAAAGGGCGGCAGCTTTTCGCGACGGCATATCATCGCTTAAGCGCGTGATTGAAAAGCAACAGGTTATTTTTCCCAGCCGGCTCATCAGCCTGGACGTGCTCGCTGAAGCGCATTCAGAGCGTACTATCGCTATCTGCCGTCTGGTTGTACGGCAGGGCAAGCTCATCTCATCCGAGTCGATAACCTTGCCGCTTACCGACAGAACCGAGGCCGAGGAGGCATTCGGTAGCTTTGTCGATCAGTACTACACCGCATTGGATGATGTGGCTCTGCCACGGCAGATTGTTTCAGCTTTCAAGCTATCAGACAGCAAGGCGCTGGCGGAGCTGCTCTCAGCCAGGCGGGGCGGATTAGTTGAGGTCGTGACACCGAGCCGAGGAGAGAAGCTCAGGCTTGTAAGAATGGCGGCAGCTAACGCCCACGCGGCGCTCAGACAGCATGCAGGCAGTGATGCAGCCGAGGATGAGGCTGTGACTGCGGTCTTAGCCGTCCTCAAGGACACGCTGGGATTGAGGAGGCTGCCGCGTAGAATCGAATGCCTGGATATCTCCAATTTGCAGGGCTCAGACAATGTGGCCAGCGTCATCACCCTGAAATCGGGCCGGCCGAGCCGGTCGGATTATCGCCATTTCAAGATACGTGGTGTTGAAGGGGCAGCCGATGACTTCGCCTCTATGTCCGAGGTGATCACGAGAAGATACGCAAGGCTCGTCGAGCAAGGCAGGCCGATGCCTGATCTGATTATTGTCGATGGTGGCAGAGGACAATTGAACGCCGCTCTGGCAGCCCTCAGCATGGTTGGTATCAGCAGTCAGGATGTGATCGGGCTGGCCAAGAGGGAGGAGGAGATCTACTTGGCAGCAGCAGGCAAGCCGCTGCGCTTGCCAAGCAGCAATGAGGCCCTTCATGTTTTGCAAAGAGCCAGGGACGAGGCGCACCGCTTTGCTCTCAATTACCACCGCAAGCTGCGAGCCAAAAGGAGCCTTGCCTCCCGGCTCGACGGACTGGCCGGGCTGGGTAGGAAGCGGAAGCAACTTCTCATAAAGCATTTCGGCTCACTGGCTAAGATCACCATGGCGACCCTGGAGGAGTTGATGGCAGTGCCCGGACTACCCAAACCAGTTGCCAGGTCGTTATATGAAAGCATCCACAGAGCCGATGTCCCATGGGCAAGGGACGATGATCTTCACCGGCAAGGAGACGCTGTTGCCGGTGAGGTCCGCAGCGCTCCCGATCACCTAAGGGAAGGACCTGGTGGATAAAGATAAATTGGGAGTGACGATACGAAGATGACGGAATTTTTCAGAAAGCATTATAAAACGATCATCTGGATAATGATCGCTACCTTTGTGCTTACGCTCCTGCCATCGATTTTCATTTTCTAGCCATTTGAGCGCTGCTTGAGAAACCGCTAAAATTAGATCAGGGCTCTTGGCAATCTGGCCGGGCGCTCAAATCAACCGGAGTGTCATGCCAGCCAGGGTGTTCATGGCTCTCAACAGAGGCTGCCTTTATGGCCTGCAGGGACCCGATTGCATGGAATGATGCGCTAGGATGCCAGCGTGAATGTATGCGTGAGAAGATTCGCGAAAATGCTGCCTTGAAAAGACGGCGCCGGTATGCCTGGCAGGCGGCTTTGCAATCGAGGCGGCAGGCGGCCCTCGATCAGGCAGCTCTCTATAAGGAGAAGCTGGAAGAGAAAGCAAGGATGCGGGAGCAACTGCGCTTCCCGGGGCAGAGTGAAAAGGATGCTATAGAAGACTACCTGCGCTTGCAGGCTGCTACTTACCGCGGCAGACTGCGTCGTTACCTTCTCCCCGGACAGGTTCCCGGTACCACCCTTACCCTCTGAGCTCTTTGCAATTGATGTTTCTCAAGTATCGCTGGCTTGAGTTGGCCTACTGCCTGTCCGGGCACATCATATTTTCAATTATGATAATAGTTCCGTGCCTTACGGAGATGGCTCATGACAGCAACCAAGAGCGCGCGCCCTCCTCTGGCTGACCGCATGCGTCCGCAGAAGCTGGCAGAGATAGTTGGGCAGAGGAGACTCCTTGCCGGCGAAAGCCTTCTCAGAAAGATGATTGAGGAGGATCAGATCTCCTCCTTTATCCTCTGGGGTCCGCCGGGGGTCGGTAAGACCACTCTGGCGAGAGTAATCGCCTCCCACACGAACAGCAGATGGGTGGCATTCTCAGCCGTTACCTCCGGCATCAAGGAGATCAAAGCTGTCATGTCCGAGGCGGAGGCGTTCATGAGGCTTGAAAAGCGTCGGACGATCCTCTTCATCGATGAGATCCACCGCTTCAATAAGCTGCAACAGGATGCCTTCCTGCCTTACGTGGAGAGCGGCACCATCACACTCATTGGAGCTACCACCGAAAATCCATCTTTTGAGGTGAACTCGGCGCTGCTGTCGCGGCTGAAGGTTTTTGTGATGGAGGAGCTGGAGCTCGCGGATCTCCTCGAGATTCTGCATGGCGCTGTAACTGATGCGGAGCGCGGACTTGGTGGCGAGGGGATCAAGGTAAGCGATGAGCTGCTGAAGCAGCTGACAATCTACGCCTCAGGGGATGCCAGAGTTGCGCTCAATTCCCTCGAGCTTGCCTGTATGTTGTGCAAGAGTCGCTGCCACAACCATATTAAAGAAGCAGACATCAAAGAGGCGGTGCAGAGAGCGATCTTGAAGTATGACAAGGACGGGGAGCACCATTTTAATTTAATCTCGGCTCTGCACAAGTCGATCCGCAACTCCGATGCCGATGCCAGCATCTACTGGCTGGCCAGGATGCTGGAGGCAGGTGAGGACCCTATATATGTCGCCAGGAGGCTGGTCAGGTTTGCTTCCGAGGATATAGGACTTGCCGCACCGCAGGCGATGCAGCAGGCGGTTGCTGCCATGCAGGCGGTTAAGCTTATCGGCATGCCGGAGTGCAACACCTCTTTAGCTCAGGCGGTTATTTATCTTGCCCTGGCACCGAAATCCAACGCGGTCTACAAGGCCTATCTTGAAGCCAGGGATGATGCGCTCCATACTGGGGAGCACCCGGTGCCGCTGCATCTGCGCAACGCTCCCACAAAGCTCATGTCTGAGATCGGCTACGGAGCCGGTTACAAATATGCCCACGACTTCGAGTCGGGTAAAGCAGATATGGAATGCCTGCCGCTTGAGCTAAAGGGTCGCCATTATTTCACCCCGACTAAGCGAGGTTTCGAGGGGAAGATCAAAGGATAGGGGCGCTAGGAGTTGTCCGGGTGCCAGAAGATGTGCCACCAGCGGCGCGACCGCAACCTGACAAGCTCTGCCTTCGCTTCTTCATATAGCGCGGACAGACGAGTGTTCTCCTCCTCATTGGCCCGCAAGAGATCGTCCAAGATGTCCCGCTCCTTCTGAATCTTG
>CAYPBX010000363.1:0-3681 GCA_964409075.1 uncultured Candidatus Obscuribacterales bacterium | reverse complement strand
GTCTGAGATCTGCGGCGAACAGGTCGGCGAAGAGGTAATCGCACAGGTGTTTGCAAACTTCTGTATCGGTAAGTGAGAAACGAGACAGTTGCACCTGGATTTAAGCCGCTCTTTCTGGAAGATCTCATCGGCAGCAAAGCCGCGCCTCTACTATAATTGAACGGCTCAAAGGGCTAGCGGCAGTTTCTAGATGCCGCCCTATGGAGAATTGCCCACATGGCTCAACTTAAGACCGACATAACCATCAGGCTTCCAGATGGTTCGAAGATGACGCTTGCCGGACAGGCCACCGCAGCCGACCTGGCCAGGTCTGTCTCGGCGAGCCTCTACCGCCAGGCAGTGGGCGCGCTTATAAACGGGCAGCTAAGGGATCTGTACAGCAGCCTGGCCGATGGCGACACAGTCAGAATCCTCACGGCAGAGGATGCAGAGTCTATCGAGCTTCTGCGGCATTCGACCGCGCATGTCATGGCAGAGGCCGTCCAGCGCCTTTTCCCCCAGGCCAAGATAGCCATCGGCCCGACCATTAAAGATGGCTTCTACTACGACTTCGACATACCGGGCTATATGCTTGGCGAAGCCGACCTGGACAAGATCGAGGCCGAGATGAAGCGCATCGTAAAGGAGAATCAAAGGATTGTCCGCTTCCAGATCCCTGACGTCGACAGACAGATTGAGGAGTTCCACAACCAGGGGGAGAAGTATAAGGCAGAGCTCCTCGCGGAGCACAGGCACGAGTCCCCTACGCTCTATCTCATGAAAGACAGGCAGGACGAGATTGTTTGGAACGATCTCTGCCGCGGCCCGCACCTGCCCGCAACCGGCAGAATAGCCGCCTTCAAGCTGCTCAAGACCTCCGGTGCGTACTGGAGGGGGGACGAGAAGCGAGAGCAGCTCCAGCGGGTTTATGCCACCGCCTTCTGGAGCAAGGAGGAGGTGGACGAGTACATCGAGCGGCTTGCCGAAGCGGAAAGAAGGGACCACAGAAGGCTCTCCAGGCAACTGGATCTCTTCAGCGTGCATGAGGAGGTAGGCCCGGGGCTTATCTTCTGGCATCCCCACCTGGCGACCGTTCGGGACGTGATTGAGGATTTCTGGCGCCAGGAGCACCGCCGGCGCGGCTACCAGTTTGTCTATACGCCGCACATCGCCTCCGAGAGGCTCTTTGCCATAAGCGGTCACCTGGAATCCTACGGCGAGAACATGTACTCAGCGATGGACATCGACGGCCAGCCTTTCCGGGTCAAGCCGATGAACTGCCCCGGGCACATCATGATCTACAAGTCGCGGCTGCGCAGCTACAAGGACCTGCCGCTCAGGTTCGCCGAGCTGGGCACAGTCTACCGCTGGGAGCGCTCCGGAGTCCTGCACGGCATGCTGCGTGTGCGCGGCTTCACTCAGGACGACTCCCATATTTTCTGCACTGCCGAGCAGCTGCAAGACGAGATAAACGGCATCCTCGATGTAATCGAGCTGATGATGCAGACCTTCGGCTATACGTATAAGGCATATCTAGCAACCCGCCCGGAAAATTCGCTCGGCAGCGACAAGGAGTGGGAGATGGCCACCGGCGCTCTGGAAGGAGCGCTCAAGGCCAGGCAGATGGACTATGAGATCGATCCCGGCGGAGGCGTCTTCTACGCGCCCAAGATCGACATCAAGCTCTTCGATGCCATAGAGCGAGAATGGCAGGGGCCGACTGTCCAGGTCGACCTCAATCTGCCCAAGCGCTTTCAGGTCACCTATATCGGTGCCGACGGGGAGCGCCACGAGGCAGTCATGGTGCACAGAGCAGTGCTGGGATCGATGGAGCGCTTCATCGGCGGCTTGATCGAGCATTACGCCGGCGCCTTTCCCACATGGCTAGCACCGGTGCAGGCGGTTGTCCTGCCGATTGCCGACAGGCACCAGGAGTATGCCCTTTCGGTTTGCGACAAGCTCAGAGAGCGCGATCTGCGCGTCAGCCTCGATGACCGCTCCGAGACAATCAAATACCGGATCCGGGAAGCACAGGTCCAGCAGATCCCTTACATGCTCGTAACAGGCGACAAGGAGGCTGACTCCCAGCGCATCTCCGTCAGGCACCGCCGGGATGGCGACCTTGGCGTCGTCGCCCTGACCGACTTCATCGAGCGCCTGGAGAGCGAAACCGCCCGCAGGATTTGAAGGTCGATCTGGGGAAGCACGGAGCAGAATCCGACCCAGCATATCAATACACTGATGTCAAGCAGGCCACCCATGACCCAAACATCCTCTTTAGCGCACGATGAAGAATGTGCTCAGAGCGATTCCGGATAAAAAATACGTGGAATCCCCATCGCGCACGTGAATTCCACATTGTTGTTGGCTGACTAACAATACATAGTCAGCTTGTAATACCGCGACAGGACCAATCCAGAACGGACACGCTCTATATGCAGCGCCTCAGTAATCCGGAGTCAAATGCTAGCAACCGAACAGATGAATACATTGTCGGCGACCGTACATCATCTTACCGACGGCGACACCGGGGAAGGCGGCTTCAACCACGCTTGTCGATCTCACCATGCCGCCGGCGGAAAGCGCTCATATGACCTCATCGCCGCCGAGGCTACAGCATTTAATCTTGAGCCTTTGTTTCGTCTTGGCAGACAGTAGCTTGAAGAATTGCAATTAGGAGAACTAAGTCAAATGAGCAGCTCCGGTCCCATTTTCGATCCTATGGACTCAGCAAGGTCAACGGCAGGAGAGAGTCGGCCGGCAGAAATTAGTCAGCCCAACTTCAATCTGATCGACACGCTCCTGGCTGATAGAGAAGCACAGAGCCGCCTATCTTTTCCATGGCCCGACGGCAACCGGCAGCTCAGATCACTCATAACCCAGGGAACTTCGGATGCCGCGCCAATCTTACTTGTCCGAGCCGCTGCTGAGGGGCCAATGGCCAATCCGGAGGTAACGCTTGCGCTGCGTTACGGGCAAGCGGACTTCGACCGCCAGCTCACCGAGAATCCCAGGGCTGCTGTCATAAAGCTAAACGGCGTACCTGAGACCGTAGCTGTTCGTTTTTGGAAAGATAACAAAGGTTACTTTTTCTGGTTCCAGAACGGCAACGACAACCGGGCACGCCATTATTACAGTCGCGAGCTCAGATTCATCGAGATTAACGGCAGAAGGCTCGATGTGAGAGCCGAAGAGAGAAATGTCGAGCGCGCCACCGTACAGCAGGAGCTCAAATACGGCGATGCCGACTTCGATCGCAAACTGGTGGAGGGCTACAAGCGCGTGAAGATAACCGGGCTGCCCCCGGGAGTGAAGCTCAGGCACTGGGCTGACGAGAAGGGATACTACTTCTGGTTCGAGAACGGCAACGACAACAAGAGACGCCACTACTACTCATCCAACCTCTTTGAGCTTGAGATTGGTGGACAAAAGCAAAACGTAGACCTGGAGAGACTCAAGGTCAACCAGGCTCTGGTGTCCCGCCAGTCAGGGCTGCCGTCGGGCTTCGGCAGCATGACCCGGCGCACGCGGGATCTAGATTACGGCGATGTCATGATCTATGCGGCACGCATGTCGAGGATCTCTGCCGATGTTCTCAACACGCAGGAGCGGATATTGAGGGAGCATGCATCGAGCTCTACCAACCCTTACTTCCTGTCTCTTATACACATCTGACGCTGCCGACGATCTTACGCGTGTAGA
>CAYPBX010000362.1:0-3705 GCA_964409075.1 uncultured Candidatus Obscuribacterales bacterium | reverse complement strand
TGCAGCCTCAAAGCACCGGGATCAAAGGCGCAAAGATAAGGAAGGGTCACCTTACATCAACCATCCTCTGGCTGTGGCGGCGATTCTCTGGTCAGTAGGCCAGGTCAAGGATATGGAGATTATCTGTGCCTGCCTGCTCCATGACACCGTTGAGGATACTGACACAACACTGTCGGAGCTGGAACAAAAATTCGGGAAGCGTATAGCCAGGCTGGTCGGCGAGGTCTCAGACGACACATCCCTGAGCAAGAATGAAAGACGCAGGATACAGGTAGAGCATGCTGCTTCCCTCTCAAAGGCCGCACGGCAGATAAAGATTGCCGACAAAATATCCAATATAAAAGATCTGACAAGATCTCCGCCCCCTGATTGGTCGCTTCAGGAACGCCTGGAGTATCTGGATTGGGCAGAAGCAGTGATCGCCCAAATGCGTGGCACCAACGGGCACCTGGAGGAACATTTCTACAACGCTCTGGCGCAGGCGCGGACGGCAATTAGGAATTAGGCTGGTTCGCAAGAAACTGACCGAGCACGTAAACCGGTTTGGCAATTACACGCTCACCTTGGACCGGGCCTGTCCGTTGTCAAATTATCAAATCTCCGTATACGACGATGTGGGGTGTTCCCCATTTTGTAGACAACTGAATTGCTACGAAGCTGTCAACAGGGAATTCTTGTCGTTATATCCAATACGCGCCCAAGCGATATACAAGCAGCCGGACTTCCCGAAGTGGAAGACCTGGCAGTTTCAGTTGATCGATCCGTTGATGAGTACAGATCCAGGCCAATCTTCTGGCTTGCAGAAACGCTATGCAAGGGATTTGATAAAGGTAAGGAATGTAAGGTAAGCAAGGCGACGGTCAATCATGGCAGAACCCCACATCAGAAGTCTTACGGTTACCAGCAAGGGTCAGGTCACGCTGTCAGCATCCGCGAGAAAGCAGCTCGATGAGGACTCCCAGGACAAGATCCTCGTTGCGAAACTGAAGAAAGGGGGCTGGTTTGCTACTGCCAGCGGTGCCTGCTGCCAGCGGGTCGAGCAGTTATCACTGTGTCTTGTTGGCTGCTGAGCAGCCTGTATTTGTTGTCGAAGCTCCAGAATTGATCACAGAATTCGCGAACAGTCCGGACAGGTCTTCTGCTCAACGGGTAATGATTCTCACGGACTCGCCTTCAGCCACGACGGCCTGGGAAGCCAGGTCAAGGAATAAGCCATGCTCGACAACACCGACAATTGCATCCAGCTGCTGAGCCAGAGCGTGTGGATCATCAATCCTGCCAAAGGAGCAATCAAGAATGTAGTTGCCCTCATCGGTCAGGAAAGCAGTGCCATCTTTGGCTATGCGCAGATGAAGAGTACACCCGAAGGTCTCAATTCTCCCGGCAGCCTGGCGCCAGCCAAACGGCACCACCTCGACTGGAAGAGCACAGCGGCCCAGAACCGAAACAACCTTGCTCGAGTCTCCTATAATGACTACAGTCTTGGAGGCAGCAGCCACTATCTTCTCACGCAGAAGCGCCCCGCCAGCGCCCTTGATCAGCTGAAGACCGGGCGATATTTCGTCGGCACCATCTATAGTGACATCAATTTTCTCTCTTCCGTCATAATCGATAAGGTCAATGCCATATCGCTCACAGGACTCCTTCGTCCAGACGGAGGTAGCCACTGCTTTAATCTTTAGTCCAGCCGCCACAGCCTCTGCCAGCCGCAGCAGAAGGTACGCGACTGTTGAGCCTGTGCCCAGGCCAACCACCATTTTATCCTGAATCAGTCCCAGGCTGTGGCTGGCTGCCAGACGCTTCTCGTTTTCACGCACTGCTACCGACCCCATGAATGTACGCCTCTTCAATACCCAGGATCAATGCCGCTGCCTGCGGCCTTCAAAGTCGGTTCCTTCCCCAGATTGCCAAATCGTTCTAATTTTATGAGCACACGCATCGCCACGCATTATCATCCCTTGAAGTTGCAATTAAGAGCTCTCATTGCTCAGCCGGTGGAATAATGATTCATAACCAGCCCTTCTACACCAGGGAGGTAGCCGATGAAGGAGACGAAAATCACTCCGGCACACCGCCGCAACGCTGCCAAGCGCACATTTACCGATGTGCTAGGACAGTTGAGGCGCGGCCAGCTGCCAGGCGAGATCGACAACCAGCCGCAGCCGGAAAACCTCGAGGGCAAGAAGCTGTCCAGATTGCTCGAGGACAACTTTGCCAGGCTGGATCCTGACAACAACGGCATCACAAAGGAGGAGCTGGCCTCCGCCCTTATAAGTCCAGAGCGCTTCAGCAGCGACGAGTATGTAATGCTCAAGCTGGTCGGCAAATACTTCAAGACCATCGCCAACATGTGCAATGACCAGATAGGTCCCGAGACGGTCATAACTCAGATGGACAAGGACGTCCTCATCCAGTTTCTGGCCCATAGCAATCTGACCTTGGCAGACCTGCACGCATGGCGAGCGCTGGATGCGGATCCCGAGGACCGCCCCTGGCATATTGAGCGCAGCTAGCCCTTCCTGCACTTCTAATGCGCACAATTCTTGACAAGCAGCGGGCTTGACCTTTAATGTAATGACTGCTGCGGGCTTGTCGATTCTCCACGCTGCTTCCATGAAAAACAGCCATCATCAGCTGCCACTGAGAGCACATCTGGCTTTCCGCGATACCTCTCGTGCTTTTCCGATCCTTCACATCAAGGTCGCCTGGTTGGTCTTTGTGCTCTCCTTACCTGTCTGGCCGGCATCAGCCTCGCCTGAGGCAAATAGCGAGTCTGCCCGCAACTCTGACGGGGTTGTCGTGCACAGGAACGCCGACGGCTCCATCGAGACCTTCGATTATGATGACCCGCGCGGTGCATCGGTGTCTCAATTCACAGGCAGGCAGATGAGCGTTCCCTCTTCCAATCCGTATGTCCGCAGGCATACAGGTGGGGTTGTCGTGCGCAGGAATGCAGACGGTTCCATCGAGACTTTCGATGCCGATGACCCGCGCGTAGGCGGCGCGGGAGCGGCAGCAACAACATATAGACCCAGGCACGCTGCAGCAAACAAGGCACCGGGAAGCCGCCGTAGAACACCTGCAGCCCGGCGCGCGCAGGCGCTCAGGCCGCCAGTTACGACAAGGCGGAGCCCGGGCGAGGTTGTCGTGCGCCGGAATGCAGACGGTTCCATCGAGAGCTTCGATTATGATGACCCGCGGCTGCGCAATTAGAAAAGTCGGTCAAATATTCTCCTGATATCTCTGCGCATCAAACTGGCGCGATAAGCTGGTGTCAAGCTCATCGGACACGCGGGCCACATTGCCGATGAGAAACTGGAGCTCCTCAGCGTCGAGCCCTTCGATCGGGCGCTGTCCGGTCACGAGCACGACCTCCTGATAGGATGCCAGGCAGCAAGTGGAGAGATCCCGATTGATTTCCAAGAGGCGATGGAAAAACTGCTCTCTGCCTGCCTGCGGAAAGTGCAATATCGGGCTGGTCGCTCTGACTACCGGGCCTGTAGGCTCATCCTGGACAAAGATATAGACGGTGGCTGTTCCTGACTTCAACCACCATCCCCAGCCAGAACAATCACCCAGCTCGTGTGCATCCAGATCCAGGCGCCTGCGCCTGAAGTTGGACCGCACCATCTCGGCCACCTCCTGCCAGGTGCTCGGCTTGGCCTTGGTCGTCCCGAAAATTCCCAGCACACGCCCCTCCTGTAT
>CAYPBX010000361.1:0-3711 GCA_964409075.1 uncultured Candidatus Obscuribacterales bacterium | reverse complement strand
CCGATGGGCTTGTTATTGAAGCAGTGCTGCCGGACGGCACTGGCTACCAGCTTGTGGAGCGGATAAGAAGCAGCCCCGGCGGCGAGCAGCCGGCAATCATTATCGCCAGCCGGCTTTCTGGATTTGTCGACAAGGTGCAAATCATCCATTCTGGAGCGGATGCCTACTTCGAGAAGACCAGCAGCTACGATGCGGTAGTGGCACGCCTGAGATATTTGCTGGACAAATCGCGCCAGAAGCCGGGCAAAATTTTATCGGTCGAGGATGAGCCCGAGCATGCCGAGTTCATCCAGAAGTTCTTCCTCTCCTTCGGATATGAGGTGGCCACCCTGTCTGATCCCAGGAACTTCGAGGAGGCGATAAGCGGCTTTCAGCCCGATCTGGTGCTTCTGGATGTCATGCTGCCCGGCATGACCGGGCATGAGGTTGCCAGATTCATTCGCCAGGACGATCGCTTTGCGACACTGCCGGTGGTGTTTCTGACTGCCCAGCATCAGCTTGACTTCGCGATTGAGTCGGCTCGCACAGGCGGTGAGGCTCACCTGGTCAAACCGGTCGACCCGCAGCTTTTGCTTGCTACTGTCGCCGCCCGGCTCGAGCGCTCGCGCTTTTTAAAGACCCTGATGTACAGAGACGGGTTGACCAGGCTTCTCACGCACACAGCCTTCATTGAGCAGACAAAGGCGGTAGTCGCGCAGCTCAGTCGTAACCGGGACCGATCGGCGGCTCTGGTGCTTGCTGATCTTGATAATTTTAAGGGGATTAACAGCCGCTATGGGCATCCGGTGGGTGACAAGGTGCTTGTAGCTCTGGCCGGTCTTTTTAAGCGTCGGCTCCGGCAGTCGGACCAGATTGGACGCTTCAGCGGGCAGCAGTTTGCGGTGGTGCTTGAGGATCTCGTCGAACATGAGGCGGTAAGTCTCTTTGACTATCTAGTCCAGGACTTCGCTGCCATGGAATACTCAATCGCCAGCGGTGCTACATTCACTGCCTCCTTCAGTGCTGGTGTTGCCATGTACACATCGAAAATGACCACGCTCGATGAGTGGTTCGAGGCTGCAGTCCGCGCGCTGGCGCAAGCCAAGCAGGAGGGCAGGCGGCTGGTGAGAACTGCAGCCAAATGACGCGCCTGGCGTGATAGATGCTGCCGCTGCCCCTGGCGCGATCTTCATCGCCAAAATGGGCAATGTGCCTATGGAAAGCCAGCGCGGATCCGGGTGCCAACTCAAGCAAAGTCGTGGGTTGTCTTGAGCTCCTGCTCCTGCCTATGGCGCTCGACTGCCAGCTCTATGAGCCTGTCGAGAAGCTCTCTATACGATATGCCGGACGCCTCCCAGAGTTTCGGGTACATGCTTATCTTGGTGAAGCCCGGGATGGTGTTGATCTCGTTTATATAAAGCTGCCCGTTATCAGCCAGGAAGAGGTCGACGCGAGCCATGCCTTCGCAGCAGGCTGCTTTGAAGGTTTTCACGGACAGCGACTGGATCTTATTGGTTGTTTCAGGATCAAGCTTTGCTGGTATCACCAGTTCCGCTCCCCTCTCGTCTATATACTTGGCGTTGTAGGAGTAAAACTCGTGTGTGGGGATGATCTCGCCAGGCAGCGAGGCGATAGGCTCATCGTTGCCTAGGACCGAGCATTCAATCTCACGACCTGGTATGAACTCCTCAATGAGAATCTTGCGGTCGTAACGGAAGGCATGCTCAATTGCCAGGACAAGCTCTTGCTGGCTGTGCGCCTTGCTCACTCCAACCGAGGAGCCCAGGTTGGCAGGTTTGACAAAAATAGGCAGCCCCAGCTTTACGCTTATGCTATGCGCATCGATCTGGCTTTTCTCCTTGGCTTTGAACACTAGAAATCTGGCGGTGGGGATGTCGGCATCTCTCAGGAGCCGTTTGAAGACATCCTTGTCCATGCCGACAGCAGAGCCCAGGGTGCCTGCGCCAACAAAGGGCACGTTAGCCAGTCTCAAAAGCCCCTGTACGGTTCCATCCTCTCCGTAGGTTCCATGCAGGACCGGGAAGACAACATCGATCTGGCAGGCTCTTGCGCCGCTTTGCAGGCTGACCAGCTCATGATGATCGTTGTCGCCGGGGGCGAGCAGCACGTTTGCATTAGACTGGTTCAGCTTGATGAGCTTGGGGTTATCACTGTTGAGCAGATAGGTTGATTTCTCGGGCAGGTACCATCTACCATCCTTGCCTATGCCTACCGGGATGATCTCGTATTTGTCCTTGTCGAGCGCTTCGATGACGCTTTTGGCTGACTGAAGCGAGACCTCGTGCTCTGCGGATCTGCCGCCGAAAAGCACCATGACCTTGAGCTTCTTTCTCATCGCTTAATCCTATCTTCCATTCCAGATGCTCTCCTCTGCCGGGCTAAAAATACCCAGGCGCTTCCATTCCGGCTCCAGGCTCAGGGAGAACTTCTCCTTGACTGCTGCCTGCATGCGCCGCAAAAGCTCGGTTACTTCCCCTGAGCGGGCGCCGCCTAAATTGATAACGAAATTGGCATGGACAGCCGAGACCGCAGCCGCTCCTTCCCGGAGGTGCTTGGCGCCTGCCTGATCCAGCAGGTATCCAGCCGAGTGTGTCTCATCCGGGTTCTTGAAGGTGGAGCCGCCGCTTGGAAATCCGACAGGCTGTGTTCTCCAGCGATACTCCTCGTTATGGCGAATTCTCGCTTCAATCGCCTCGAGACTGTCGGCAGTGAGCCGGAAGCGGGCCTTGAGCACGACCTGCTTTGTTGGATCGATTGCTGACCTGCGATAGCTAAAATCAAGCTCCTGGCCGCTGAGCTCTCTGAGCTCCTGTCTGCTGGTATCAAAAATGGTGGCTTGCTCCAGGCATGCTGCGATGTCACTGCCATGGGCGCCTGCATTCATTACCACCGCACCGCCTACCGTACCAGGAATGCCGACGGCAAACTCGAGCCCGGAAAGGGAGTTGGCGAGAGCAAAACGGGTCAGGTGCGGTAGGCGTGCACCAGCGTGGGCCTCGATAATTCCTGGCTCGACAACCGTCATTTCCGTAAGCCCGGTGGTACGTATTACAGTCCCGGGTACGCCCCTGGAGGAGACCAGCAGGTTGGAGCCGCCGCCGATCAAGTGCCAGGGGATACTCCGACTGGAGAGCCTCTCAAGGAGTGATAGGAGGTCGTCAATGCTCTCTGGTACTACGAGCTTCTCAGCATCGCCGCCAATCTTAAGCGTTGTGAAACGCCCCAACGGTGCCCTTTCGATCTCTTGCATCTCTTAGCCGTGTTTGAGAGCCTCCAGGAGCTCGCTACCCACCCTAGTTATATCACCGGCTCCAATTGTAAGGACAAGATCTCCTTCACGTATGAGACTTTTGATCTTGCCTGGTAGCGTGCTTACCTCCCCGGGCAGCCAGATGGCTTGGGGATGATCAATGGCCTTGACGAAAGCCTCCGAGGTCACGCCCGGCAGGGCGCCACCACGGGCGATGTATATATCAGTGACGATGAGCAGGTCAGCCAGATTGAAAGCCGCCAGAAAGCCCTGCCATAGATCACGCAAGCGTCTGGGCTGATGCGGCTGGAAGACAGCAACGACCCGGGTGGCTCGGACTTGTCTTCCGGATCCTCCCTCCAGATAGCTGCGAGCTGCCTTCAAGGTTGCCTCAATCTCTGTTGGATGGTGGGCGTAATCATCGACAACGGTGATGCCTGAGGCTGTGCCCAAGATCTGAA
>CAYPBX010000360.1:0-3731 GCA_964409075.1 uncultured Candidatus Obscuribacterales bacterium | reverse complement strand
TTGGGAAGCGGCGACCCCAGCCCCGTTAAAGCTGGAGTCTCTCTCTCGTTTCTTAAGTATTCTGGCGAGCTGCTCTGGTGAAAAGGGATAAGGGCACCATCCCTGCGCGTCGGCGGGACAGAAGGGCAACTCGTTGCCTGGGACTTTCTTGTTTGCTTTCCTACCGGAGGTTTCTCTCTTCTTGGTCAGTACGGTCATGACGTAAGCCTCCTTCACTAACTCTGTTCTATCACTAAATGTGGGCTCTGGCGCGTTAAATTCGCGCTCTGGCGCCAGAAATATCGATTTTAATCAAGCAGGGTACAGATTGCCGTCCGGGACTCCAGAAGCGGTTGCTTTTGCTGCTGGCTAGGGGGAATCATCGCCGGCCGTGCTGGAAGTGGCTGCCACAATCAGGTTGCCTGACTGCTCCTGACAGACGGTTATCCGGCCCTGATATCCGCGGAAGCGGATGCGCTGCGGCTGGCCGGAAAGCGCCAGGGAGACCGCCTGGCAGAAGGAGTCAAACTCGCGCTGGGCCTTTTCCCTATTCTTCGGCA
Organism: uncultured Candidatus Obscuribacterales bacterium; assembly: GCA_964409075.1. Classification (GTDB taxonomy): domain Bacteria; phylum Cyanobacteriota; class Vampirovibrionia; order Obscuribacterales; family Obscuribacteraceae; genus CAYPBX01. The sequence goes on along the minus strand of CAYPBX010000360.1, from coordinate 3,192 downwards.
CCGGCCTGCCCAGAGCCTCGTAGGCAAAGGCAAAGGCATGCACTCTGGCCAGGTCGGCTCCCTTGCTTGCATTGTTGCCAGGCCTGATTGCCAGCGACTGTCCGACAACCTTTCCATCTACAACGGTAATGGTCACACCGGCAGCATATCCCGGGGAAACCCGTGCCTGGCGCGGGTCGATCCGCATGGCAAACATGTAATAGGTTGAGCGCTCACCCTCCTTCTTATCGATCGGCACAAGCTCCTTGCCCTGCTCCTGCTTGTAACTTGCCAACGCCTGGCCTAGCCGGGCAGAAGCCTCATGGCAACCGGGGCAGAGAGTCATCAGGAGCGCACAGGCCAGGCGTGCCAGCCGTGTTGATAATCTACAAGAGGGGATCGCTTCGCCGCTCATCATGTCTGGTCGTGCCAAGTTGGGTTAGACCTGATTTTACGACATGAGGCCTTGGCATCGCAGTGGCTGAAGGACCAAAGTAAGAACCTGCCTGCAATTAGGCAAAGCTTGACGCTTCTGCCCGGGATGCCAGCGCCTCGTGAACGATGAGCCTGTCTACCCGGTCTTTAACCTCGACCGCGCTCATGAGCCCATCCTCTGTCACCAGGCCAGCAAGCAAGGTGAAGGGAACCAGCTCAAACTGGTGGTTGAGCACACGCACTGCCGAAGGTGGATCGCTCCAGACCTCATGGCCCGGTCGTTCGTGATCTTCAAATTCAAAGAGCCTCTCTTCGGTAACAAGCTTTTCTGTGCCGGTGAGCGCATACAACGGGACGCGCAGCTCTTGGCAGGCAACACCCAGGGTCCAGGATCCTACCTTGTTCACCACCCCTGGGTTGGAGACTGCATCGCAGCCCATGAAGGCTGCCCGGCACTCAGACAAAACCAGGCTTAAGGCAGAATCGAAGGTGTGGATCACCTCCAGACCGCCCTCGGCCAGCATCGAAGCAAGCTTTCTACCTTCCAGGGCTGGTCTTGATTCGGTTGTGACTGCGCGGAAGAACTTGCCTTTCTGCCTGGCGTTGAGAAGAGCGCTGGCAACCGTCGAGCTGAACGAATAAGCAAAGACTAACTCACCGGGCGGAATCAGATGAAAGACATGTTCGGCCACCTTCTCGGCGCTCTCGCACATCTGGCGATCGATGCTGGTGAAAACCTTGTAGAGTCTGGCGTTAATCTGCGACAGGCTGCCGGCATCTTCAATCTCTATCAGCACCCGGTTGCTCAGATGAAAGATAGGAGCCATAGCTGGCTGGGCCTCGACAAGGCCAAGAGCAACCTGCCTGAGCAGCTGCCTGAGCTTTTCTGCGCTTGTTTCGCCTGCGCTGGTGAGGATAGTTTGAAATACGGTAATTGCCCGCAAGGCGAGCTCCGCTGCTCCTGAGGTCAGGTCTTCCTTTATAGGTTCGATCAGTGCCCTTAGCTCTTCAGACATACTCGGCAGCTTCCTTACCCTCTGCTATTGGGGATACGCGCCCAGTGTATTTGCTTTTCAACCGCCTGGTCTTTAGGCGGCGCCTGCCTGCTCAAGCTGGTTGAGAGCGCATGAGTTCGCTGGCTTGGCGCATATGACCTTCGAGGCTTCCGGCTCTGGGCAGATCGACCAGGTGAGACCAGGGAAGTGTCTCTGCCCTGGGAATCTCCCTGAAGACAAAGAAATCAAGAGGCGGGGAGTCTGAGCTACCCTGCCTCATCGCCTGCCTCCATGCTCCCAGATTAGCCGCCCCCCCAGCCAGGCTGACCAGCGCTCTTGTCAACCTGCGATCGCCGCGGGAGATGAGGGCCTGTATGTCGCTCCAGTTATGACTTTCAGCCCGCACCTCCACGCCGGCTCCGGCCAGCCGTTTGCGCAGATACTCAATCTTTGCCCCGGAGCTCCTGTCCCGGCCAGACCACTGGAAAGGCGTCTGCGCCTTGGGCACGAAAGAGCTCAGTCCCAGGACGAATCTCAAGCGGCGATGGCTGGCTTTCAAAGCAAGCATCAGATTCACTGTCTGGTCCAGATCAGCGTCGTTCTCTCCGGGCAGGCCGACCATGCCGTAGAATTTTACTTTCCTCAGTCCGGCAGCATCAATCAGATCGACTGCGTTTTGAACCGCCTCGGTCGTGAGGTTTTTTTTCATAATTAAGCGCAGGCGCTCAGATCCTGACTCCAGCGCAATTGTCACCGACTGCTGGCCCAGTCGGCTGAGCATATTGAGGACCGTCGGATTGAGAGTATCGGCCCTTACAGAGGCGATTGAGATCCGAATGCTCTCCCGGGCAAGCAGAGCCCGGGCAATCTCGCTGAAGTCAGGGTGCTCGGTGACAGACGGGCCGACAAGACCGATGCGGCTCGTATACTTGAGCCCGAGATCAACCTTTTCAATTATTGTCTCCAGTGAAGCTGGCCGAAAAGGTCTGGTCAGGTAGCTGGCCAGGCAGAAGCGACACTCCTGCGGACAGGAGCGTGCCACCTCGACAAGGAACATGTCTGCCCAGGCAGCATGGGGGCTGAGGAGTACCGAGTGAGCCACATAGTCTGCTCCTGGGCGAAAGGTTGCTTTGGTGACCCTGCCAGGTATATCGCCTCGCACCGGGTTGATGGACTCTATGGCCCCGGTCCCGGGTGCCACTGTGTACCTGTAAAGGGACGGGACATACGCTCCTTGGGTGCCGGAGACGAGAAGCAGCCTGTCTTGGCGATGTTTAAGCTGCCTGGCTGTCTTCCAGGCTTTCAGAAAGGCAGGAACGGTTGCCTCGGCATCGCCAAGCAGTATGACATCAAAGAAATCGGCAAACGGTTCCGGATTGGCAGTCAGGACTGGCCCGCCCCCGAAGACGATCGGGTCTGCTTCTGCCCGGTCGGCTGAGAGAAGCGGAATGGCGAGCTTTTTCAATAGCCTGAGCACATTGATGCCGTCGAGCTCCCAGGACAGGCTGAACCCGACAAGCTCGCTGTCGGCAGCGCCGGGCTCCTGGCAATCTGTAAATACACGCCGAACCAAGGTATTCTCATCGCTTTCTCGCAGCCACGAGACAAGCTGGTAGCCAAGACCGGCCAGGCCGATCGAGTAGCTGTTCGGGTAGCACCAGGCAACAGGCAGATTGACCTCTGCCTTCAACGGAGCTAAGACCAGTTGTACTTCGGCGCCCAGCATGTGATTTTATTATATTCTGCAGGCCGCTGCGTCGGCCTGCCGGTTGCGTACCCTGCA
>CAYPBX010000359.1:0-3735 GCA_964409075.1 uncultured Candidatus Obscuribacterales bacterium | reverse complement strand
GGCTGATCGCCGTAGGCTGGGCGGTGGTGTCTCCTGGTGACGGCTCGCGCCCCCTGCTGGCAAAGATGGCATTCCTGGCAGCCTGTTTGTTGGCGGTATCGGTCCTCATTGCCGAGTGCACAGATAGACGTGCGCTAAGGGAGTGGGCCTGTCCGCTGACCTATGGGCAGACTGCAGAGAGAGAGATTGATCTGTCTGGCAGGTTCGCTCCCGGTCAACATCCGAGCGCATCCTTTGTTGTTGTTGACGGGGACGAGGCGCTCAGCGATGCCAAAATCGAAGTAAACGGACATGTTCTGGGCAGCGCTCCCGAGCCGCTCTTTGCTTTCAATCCCGATCAATACGAGATGTTCAACCTCATGCGATCTTTTGCCAGCGCCCGCCAGATTTCTCTGGGTGGAATCAGACAGTGGCGTGCTGTACCGGTGCCTGTTTCCTATTTGCATTTAAATGGTGTCAATGTCATTAGGGTTAGCGGCCGGACGGGGAGGCAGATGACTGTTTATGGTGATTACGAGCTGAAGGGCCGGTATTTCAATGCCTTTCCTTCGCTGGAATTTTTCAGCGCCGGAAAGATTGGCAACCGCTGTGATATTCACGACGGTAGACTTCCCGATCCCGCAGGGATCCACATATCTTCATCTTCCTGCCGGCTCGTCAGTAAAGTTGGGGTGGACCGTCACGATCTTTCAGTTTCTCCAGGGCGGCAGAGTGGGCACTATCGAATTTATTTAGCTCTGACTCGCCTGGATGCGGCGCCGGAAACAGCTGACATTGCCAGGGCCTCTGCAGTGAGTTACAAAAGAGTGATCCGTCCGGAGGAGTTTAACTCTTGCCTTGCCTACACCGATGAAGGTAACAGATCTATAAGGGTCAACAGGGCGATTCTGCGTCTCACCGGATCGCCTGCCATCAGTTTGAGTCTTCCACGAGAAATTAGAAAGGAGCTTGAGAATTATCCGCGTATGCATATCTGTCTGAAAGGAGACGTGCGCTCGCTGATGAAAGGTTCAGCAACCGCAGGGCCGGTCGTTCTTCTACAAGGGGGTGGCCGTCCGCCGCTATTAATGGTATTGCCGACTACTCCTTCAGGTATACAGGCAGAAACCAGCTGGTCTTCGTTTACAATATCCGACAGCGTCCCCCATTGGTTCATACCAGGCGGACTGAAAGCGATAATCTTTGCTGCCTATCCAGGCAGGTGGGAGGAGATGGCCGAATACGGTCCCAACCGGCGCGGGACAAGCGATGTGGCTTTCAAAAATCTGGTGCTCGAGGTTCGTCCACTGCCGGGTCCCACTCTCTCCCGACGATCTTTCCAGCTCCTCTGACAGGTTAATAAAATTCATAGAGCATTGTCATATTGGCATCTCCCACTAGAAACTCAACCGATATCGGTTGAGTTTCTAGCAAGGTGTATACGGCAGACACTGTCAAGCGGTTTCCAGTCCTTACCAAGCAAGGCATTACGCCTACCTTATCGAAAAATCTTAACCGTTATCGGTTGAGTTTCAAAACCGGCACACTCCGGGGACCGCCGGGTAGTCATAGAGGGATTATCTCCACAGCCGATTAGTCCAGGCGTTAGCCCAAGGCGAGGTCGATTCTTTGAATGATGGAGATTAACTGTCGCTGGTTGATCTTTCTCTTTACAATACGAGACAATCAAGGGCTCGTAGCTGTGCCTGAACTTAGCTCCCGTTGATCTATTGACAATATCAACTGTTGATCTGTCGGTAATTGTCGCGGTCTTCAACGAAGATCCGCGTAACCTGCTCAGGTTGTTGCAACGGCTGGCCGAGTCGCTGGCGGCAGCCGTGCGCACCTATGAGGTGATCTTCGTGGACGATGGCAGCGGTCCCGATACTCATCGTGCCCTCCGGCAGATCGCCAGGCAGGTCGATTATGTGAAGCTTATCGTGCTATCGCGGAACTTCGGGCAGCAGGCCGCCATTACCGCCGGGCTCGATCACGCCGCAGGAGAGGCGGTCGTGAACCTGGATTCGGACCTGCAAGATCCACCAGAGATGATTCCTGCGATGATCGAGCTCTGGAAGCAAGGATGGGATGTTGTCTACGCTCAGAGATCTACCCGGCGCGATAGCGTAGGCAAACGGCTCTCCGCGTGTTTGTTCTACCGGCTGCTCGAGACTGTCTCTTCTGTTCGGATTCCGCGAGATACCGGAGACTTCCGCCTTCTGGACCGCAAGGTCGTTGATGCGCTGGCTGCCATTCCTGAAAGAACTCGATTTCTGCGCGGTCTTGTTCCCTGGGTTGGCTTCAGGCAGATCGGCATTCCCATTGACAGGGGGGCCAGGCAGGTCGGTGAGAGCACATATACCCTCAGGCGTCTCGTGAAACTGGCTGCTGACGGCCTGCTGTCCTTCAGCAGCGCGCCACTTTATCTGGTGCCTATTACCGGTGCCGTCATTATCGCTGGCGGAGCAGCGCTGCTGGTTCAGCTTTTTCTATGGGCTAGCAGCATAGCTGGAGGCACTGCCGTTCTCTTACTGCTGGCTGTGTTGCTGATGATGGGAGGACTGCAGATAATCGCAACCGGAGTTGTGGCTGTCTATCTTGCCAGAGTCCTGGATGAAGCACGCGCCAGACCGACTTACGTGGTTGCAGAGCGTTTAGGAATTCCTTCTGCTAGCGGCGAAAGTGATTGTGAAATTCGAAACCAGAGACAAGGCAGGTTGCCGGTCGAGCTATCCGGCTGAAGGCAACAGTGTCGAGGATGGATTGGGCAGGGCAGCGGATTCGCTGCCGTCGCTCGGCTATCGGTGGACCGATGGTTTTGCTGGTTGCAGCTTCAAAGACCAGAGCCGGATATACGATGTCATTGCCTGCGGAGCTATGGGACTCTTTGTTGCTGTATTCTTTTGGAGGACCGTCCTTCTTGCTCAGCCTATCTCTAAAATTTCCAGGCTTGCCGAGTGGGATTCGCTTTTCAGCGCCTACCGCACAGGTTCCAGCTTCGCCTGCGATCCATCGATAGTCCAGCTTCTTGTTCCTTCCTATCTTTTGGTGCAGAAGTCCTGGGCTTCCGGTGTGCTGCCATTGTGGAACCCATATTGTGGTACGGGTGTTCCCTTGATGGGAGATTTGCAATCGACGGCGCTGTCGCCATTGAGGCTGATTCTGTCACTGTTTGAAGGCATGTACGCTTATAACCTGGGCATGGTAGCAGCGGTGGCTATTTCCTGCCTCTCTACATTTGTGCTGGCCAGACTCCTTGGTCTTTCGAGGCTGATTGCAGTATTTGCAGGGCTGTCTTATGCCTTCTGCCCGCACATGCTCTACTACCTGGAGCTCTGCTCGGGAATTTCACACTGCCTGCTTCCGGTCGTCTTTGCTGCCTTCCTCTGGCTGGTGCGCAGTCCTCACCTGGGAAGAGCCTTTGTTGCCGGTGGGGCGGCGGCGCTTGCGATCGTGAGCGGGCATCCAGAATCCTCCTTTTTTGGCATCACCTCTGCCGTGTTGCTCAGCCTCTTGCTGGCACACTTTGCGGGGGGGATCTGTAATTCTGCCAGCTGTCTCAAGAGGCTTCTCCTCCTGCTGCCGGTATCCGCACTGGTCGCATTCTGTCTCTCTGCCCCTGCGCTTATTCCTTTCCTCGAGTATCTGACTGTCTCGGACAGTTACAAGTTTCAGGTGGAGATGTCCGGCTTCGTTCCCTGGCAGGGAGTTCTGTATAACCTGCTGCAACCTGGATTCGGTCCAGCCAGCCCCTTT
>CAYPBX010000358.1:0-3736 GCA_964409075.1 uncultured Candidatus Obscuribacterales bacterium | reverse complement strand
TTGATCAGCACTGATAAAGAGGACCTTGCTCACAGAATCTCCTGGCCCCGGGCGGATTATCTCAGCTGGGCATCTCTCAGCCTGGCAGCCAGCAGCCTGTGGAAATGGTAGCCGCCAGCCTCGCGCTTTACTGAGAATCTGCCGGTGTTGAAGGATGCGCTGGACAGACCTCTTTGAACCTCCTGGCAGATGGCGACATCTTCTGCTTGAACCTGCTCAGCCACAGCCAGGCTACGCTCAATAAAGTCTTGATTCTCTTTGCCTTCAGTATGCTCAAAATAGAAGTCGAAGATTACGCGGCAGCGATCAAGCCCCAAGGGCAGAACTAGATTCATGTCCATTACGCCCTCATAGATGTTAAACATCAGGTTAGGAAACACCCACCAGTAGTAGGCGCACTGCCCGGAGCGTACGGAGGATACATCTGGGTTGCCCTGCTTGAGCGGGCTTATCTGCACCGACGAGCTGGGGAATATCTCCGTACGGTAGCCCTTGTAGTCGACTACTCCAGCAAGCCCGGGATGAATGGTGTTGATGTGATAGCCGCCATCTAAATAATTGTCGACAAAGAGTTTCCAGTTGCACTCAAGCAGGTACTCTTTACGCCTGAAGAACTGCATCCGCTTAAGTCCCAGCGAAGCTGTCATCTCAGGCAAAGGGCTCAGGTGAGCAGATAGAGGTACCGGAGGGTTGTCGCCCCGAGCGTGCACGAAGACATAAGGTCCCCAGCTGTCGACATGCCAGGCCGGCAGAGGATTGTCTTCCCGATCAAAGTTGCAAACCGCGCCCCATTCAGGTACGCCCTTCAGCTGCCCCTGGATATCGTATGTCCAGCCATGATAGTGGCAGCGGAAATGGCTGGCTCTGCCTTCCGGCTCGAGTGCTACGCGGGCCGCGCGGTGGCGGCAGACATTGGAGAAGGCCCGTAGCTGGTTGTTTTCGTCGCGGGTGACCACAACCGGCTCGCCGGCAATCTCGTCGGTTACGTAGCTCCCTGGCTCCGCCAGCTGGCTAAGCCGTGCTACTGGCTGCCAGGAAGATTGAAAGATGCTCTTTAATTCGCAGGCATAAATGCTCGCATCCAGGTACCAGGCCTTTGGTATGGTGCTGGCAGCCTCCAGCGGCAGGCTGGAATCGAAGCCCGCGATTGCTTGCGGAGGCTTGGTCGCCGCTGCGGTTGTCATAAAGCTCCTCCTGCCGGTCAGGGCACACTTAAGGCAAGCTGTCATTATAGCTGCCGGCGGGTTTCGCTACCTTGGAGCCTGCTTAGCAGGCAACATACATTAAGAGTGAACAGTCACTGCCGAGCATCTCCATCTCTGGGGAGCGAGAACCAGAAGGTTGAGCCTTCCCCCTCTCCGCTCTCAACCCCTATGGCACCGCCATGCTCCTCTACAATTGCTTTGCAGATGGCAAGCCCCAGGCCGGTGCTGTCTCGTCTCCTGCCGTCAGCAGCCTCCACCTGCTGGAAGCGGTCGAAGATGGCATCCCTCAGGTGCTCCGGAACCCCTCGGCCCTGGTCGATGACCTGAAACTTGATGCTGTCCCTTTCCTGATTTGCCATGATCTTTATAGTCGTCTCATCGGGAGAGAACTTGATTGCATTGGACAGCAGGTTGACCATCACCTGGACAAGCCGATCCTCGTCTGCCGCCAACCCCAGGTCCCGGGTAGCCGTCTCTATGCGGATCCTCTTCCTGCCGGCAAGGGCTTGAACACTCGTAAGCGAGCGATTGACTATAGCGGAGGCTGTTGTGTCTCTGCATGCGATTGCGAACTTTCCGGACTCCATGCGCGCGACATCGAGGAGATCGTTTATGAGATTGATAAGGCGCGAAAGCTCTCCTTCGGCTACCGTAGCAGCTTCCCTGTCCTCTCGTACAACATCAGGGCTGGTGGCAAGAAGGCCGAGCAGACCCTGTACCGACGTGAGCGGGCTGCGCAGGTCGTGACCGACCATGGCTACAAACTCCCGTTTCATACGCTCGACCTCATGTCGCTCGCTAACATCAATCACGCTAAGGAGATATCTCTTGCTACTCTCCTCGCCCAGGTTATTAATCGAGACTTCTATGGGAAAGCTGTTACCGTCCCATCGCAGCCCTTTGAGCTCGCAAGCGCGTCCCTGGGCTTTCTCCAGAATGGCCTCCGTCGCTGACCTGCTCCCATCGCTAGGCAGGCTCGCAAACAGCCTCTCCAGGCTCTGCCCGGTAAGCTCATTCTGCTGGCAGGCGAACATCTCTCTGGCCCGAGGGTTTACAGCATCAATCCTGCCATCCTCATCGATCGTTATAAGCCCCACCGGCATCTTCTCAATCATTGCTCTTTCTTTACGGACGGCTTCAGCAAGGGCTCTTGCCATATTGTGAAAGGATTGGTCCAGCTGGCTGATCTCATCGTCGCCGCCGACAGGACGATTGAGCGCGGATCCTTCAGCCAGACGGATAGTATTGTCAGACAACACCTCCAGCCGGCTGGTAATGCCGCGGGTAATCGCTAGAGCAAGCCAGATGGCGGTTGCTATGTTGAAGGCGACCAGAGCAAGCATCCAGTGCTTCATGTGCTGCCTGGACTCTTTTGCCGAGCAGGGCTGCTCTTCGAGCTTCTCTCTTTCCAGGCTCTGGTACAGCGTGAGCCCTTCTACCATTTTATCTACGAGCTTGATGCTCCGCTGGTTCAGCCGTTGTATTCGCATCATCTGCCACATTCCTTCGACCTCCGCGGCCTTCAGGATCTCTTGTGCTATCTCACCAAAGCTTCTGGAGCAGGAGATGACGCTTTCCAATGCCTTTAGCTGCTTGCGCGAGTTTCCGCAGTGCTCTTTGAGCCTGGCGAGAATTACAGGGATCTCACTGGCAGCCTGGTTGAACTGCTCTTTGTAGCGGGGATCCGTTGTGAGCCCGTAACGGACGGTCGTCTCGACAATCTGGTAGTACTTCTGCATGAGCACTGCCGATTGATAGAGCGCTTCCTTGGAGCGCGCCTCCTGCTCCGCCTGGCTCTCTGAACGATCCAGGAGAAATAGCAGCCCGCCGAGGAAGGCCAGCTCGAAGGCAAGCAGCGCGCATACCAAAAGCAGCACCCTTTGAGACAATTTAAGCTTGATCTTCATAATTCTGGACTGGCTTTGATGCCTTCTGAACCCCGGCATTGCTAGCTTGGAAAGCGCATATCCGGCAAGATCTGCACAAGGGCTGGTGTAAGAATTGTGGCAAAAAACAGGTCGCCTCTGTTGTTAACATACCCGCCACCGGGTACTTAGTTATCAAACTACGGTCGTAAGACGGCTGGAGGTGCAGGGACAAATGGCGAAGGTCCTTCTGGTTGAAGACGATGCTGGATTAGCTGACACCATAGCCAGGTGGCTGACCCGGGAGCATCATGCAGTCGAGGTTGTCGGTGAAGGGAAGGAGGCGCTCTCTCGGGGGCGTTTATACCATTACGACGTGATTATCCTCGACTGGGGGCTTCCTGACGTAAGCGGTATCGATGTATGCGGTGAGCTCCGAGCCTGCGGGGTGCATATTCCGGTCATCTTCCTGACCGGACGGAAGGATATAGATGACCGAATTGCCGGGCTGGACAGCGGTGCTGATGATTATCTGACCAAACCCTTTGAGATGCGGGAGCTGGCAGCCCGGATACGGACGCTTACCAGACGGGCGCCTCTGGCTTCAGGCACTGTGCTGATGGCTGGCGATCTAGAGCTGGATACGGTCAGCCACCGGGTGAAGAG
>CAYPBX010000357.1:0-3742 GCA_964409075.1 uncultured Candidatus Obscuribacterales bacterium | reverse complement strand
CCATTTCGCCTGGCGACCGGCTCGAAGTCAGCCTGCCGCTCGTGAAACCTGGTGGCCAGCCTGAAACCGTCATGAGCAAAGAGCGCCGTGAACATATAAGCTCGCCCACCGGCATCGATGAGCCGCCTCCGCTCCATGTGCAGGCCACGGACAAGATCGAGGCTGAGAAACTGACCGTCAGGATTGTGAAGCGTCAGGCAACCCGAAGGATCCACTGTCATCTCAACTCCGGTAGCCCTTACCCTGCCCTGGCAGTCACGCACGACCACCGCATGTCGCTCTTGCCTGCCTGTAGTGTGGATCTGACCGCTTGACCTCGATCTAACAAAGGAGCTCAAGGCCCCACCCTGAGCAAAGGAGAAGATCAAAGTCTCATGGGCAGCCGAGCGCACTTCCACCGGACGCCCTAAGGCGTCCTTGTAAAGCGCCGAGCCGTTGCGGAAGTACTCCTGCCGGCGCCCGTCCCGCTCAACGGCGACACGGGGCTGCCACATGTCCTCTGGCACAAAAAGCGGGTAGCGACAGGGACTGGTGTTTGCATCTGCCAGACTCGCCAGAGAGGGTGGAGGCACACCCGGGCTGCTGACAGCCTCGGCAAGAGGAGAAGCTGCAACGACGCTCTCCGGCAGCTCCTGCGGGGACAGCCGCCCCAGTGCCTGATCCTGTAGCGCCTGCGCTAAAACAGCCAGAAGCTGCGCTCCGGCAGCTCTTTCACCAGAAAGTTGGCCCTGAGCCAGGATAGAACGCGCTCTCTGGCTGGCGACAAGATCCACTACCTGAGCGCGGGCAGGATCATGCCTGCCTTGAAAAGCTCCCGAGCTGGCGCCTGCCGGAGATACCATGCGGCGCGTATGCCGGGGCATATCCCTAAGCTTCATCGGACTCCAGCCCTTGTTTCAGGTCGCTGCCCAGCCAGGCCTCCAATAGTAGCACCTGATCGCAGCTCCGGCAGGGCCTCAAGGGTTCTTGTCTTCTTGCCTTCTGTTAACCTCGACCGGCAGCCAGCCGCGCACTTGCAAGGACTCGGCCATCCTTATCCCGGCTGTGCGTTCATCATAAATTGCCACTTGAAACTGGGCCATGGTGATCTTCTTTTCGTTGAGCAGCTTCTCAGCCAGCTTGAGCGAGTTAAGCTCCTGAATGCTCACGTAGCCGGAGTTGAGAATGAGCTGCTCCACGGGCGCCCCAGGATCAACCTTCTTCTGAGCCATGATCGCTTGTACCTCCGTGGCACCAATGATATTCGACTCCTGCATAAGCGCCACGATGCGCGGAACGGTATATGTCTGCTGCTTGGTAATCTCCATCTGGGCTGCAACAGCCACGGCAACCGGTTTCTCCAGACTGCCATCGGCAGTAATCGCTTCTGTCTCGACCAGCCAGTGCCTGGCGAGCACAAGATCATGACTGAGCCTGAGACGAGCCTTTCTCAAAATAAAACCAGCATCGACAATAAGGCGGTACTCTTCTTTCTTCCCAGGCCGATCCGACTGTGCGAGGAAGTTTCTTGTCCTCCTCAAAAAAGCCGCAGTTATCCGGCTGGCAGGCACCAGTGGCTTCAAGCCAATAATTTGATAGTAATTCTCCGGCCGGTCAAGCCGGCCATCCGGAGCGTAGGGAACCAGGTCAGGAAAAAGCTGGTAGAGCTCACAAGCAGCTATGACGGTGCCTTGGGTGTCGTTGTTGGCCATGCTTTGCCTGAGAGCCGCGCAGAGGATCTGCGACTCCAGCTCCACTTTATTCTTGATGCCACCACCTTTTGTCAACATTCTTCAGCTTGCAGTCCGCCTGCGCCAAGACAAATTTCCCACCAACTCAGGTACAGGCGGTGACTCAATTCTTCTCCATCTCAAAGGAGAGCTCCGTATGGCCTACTCGAATCTTGTCCCCGGCTGAGAGGCAATGCCGCTTCATGACCGGATGCCCGTTCAACAGAGTACCGTTTGTCGAGCCCAGATCCTCGATCCAGAACTCGCCCTCTTCATACACTATCCAGGCATGATTGCGGGAGGCGAAGCTGTCATCGGGAATCACCACCTGATTAGATGGGCCTCTGCCTATCTTGACTCTGCGGCCTGTAAGCGGGAAACACTGCCCTGTTTTTTGCACGACCAGCTTAACCACATAAGGAAGATCGCTGCCTGCCCCTTTCTCCTTGGCGCGCAAATAGTCGATCTGGAGGCTCTGCATCTCCAGATCGGCAATTGTCTGCTTCTCCTTGTGGCGATCCGCCTTTTTGTCTTCTGAACCGACCATCGTCTAAGAGCCCTTTGCTATCTGTAATTCCAGGCGGGCAGAATGAAGAGTCTGACAAATATTATAAAGCGCCTGATTGCCCAAATCTCATCGGCAGCTGCACGTTTGAGGAGCCTTCGCAAGGCCTCAATTCGTCGGGCTGTCAACCTGGAGTTTGCATAGGTAACCGCATGCTTGTCCGGATCAGGTACGCAGCGCTGCGGTCCTCAATTGCCTGGGCAGGTCGAGCCGGTCTGATCTGGTTATCCATACCTTTCGGTTGCCAGGAAGGACGAGAAGCGTCATCGCCCGGCATATCAGTTTCTAAATGTAATTTAATTGACAGGCCGGCAATGTCCAATACAAACAAAACGGCAAAATCAACAAGCATAAGCCGCCCTCGGACAGCTCAACACCTGCGCGAATAGACACTCAGGGAAAGGTCCTGGCGCTCCCCGCAAAAGTGGGCTGCCGCAGCCACCATGGCAGCGTTGTCCGTGCATAGTTCAGTCCGGGGAAAGTAGACCGGCACAGGAGATTGAGCCTGAAAGTCGGCGCGCAGCTGACTGTTTGCTGCCACTCCACCGGCAACAACAATCTTGCCAGCCCCGGTTTCTCGCTCAGCCAGAAGAGTCTTTTTTACCAGCACCGCGACCACCGCATCCTGGAAAGAAGCAGCCAGATCGGCTACCGGCCAGGGCTTATCCAGCTTCTCGATCGCTGTAAAAACCGCTGTCTTCAAACCGCTGAAACTGAAGTCATAACCAGGCACCCGCGCCCGGGGAAAGCTGAAGCGCTTAGCGCACCCGTTTGCCGCCTGGAGATCGAGCGCTGGCCCACCGGGATATGGGAGTCCAATCAGCCTGCCCACCTTGTCAAAAGCTTCTCCAGCTGCATCATCGAGCGTCTCGCCCAGGAGCTCAGCCTGCCTGTAATCCTTAAAGTAAACAATCTGCGTGTGCCCTCCGCTGACCAGAAGCGCTATAAAGGGCGGCTCCAGGTCGCTGTCGATGTAGCTGGCGCAGACGTGCGCCAGGAGATGGTCGACTGCGATGAGCGGCAAGTTGAAGGACCAGGCGATTGCCTTGGCAGCACAAACGCCGACAAGGAGCCCGCCCACGAGTCCCGGTCCCGTCGTACAGGCAACGCCGCTGAGCCTGTCAGGCGTAAGGTCAGCCTCATTAAGCGCTGCCGCAATGACGCTGTTTATGTTCTCCAGATGACGACGAGCGGCATACTCCGGAACAACCCCGCCAAAGCCCGCATGCAGCTCAAATTGCGACAGCAGGCAGCTGGAGACGACACTCCTGCCGTCCCTGACCACGGCAGCAGCTGTCTCGTCACAGCTGGTCTCCACCCCGAGATATATGGACATAACGGTCGCTCCTCCGCGCAGTTAACGTCAGCGAAGGTTCTGCTCCAGAATGATCCGCAGGTGCTGACGTCTCTCCATGAGATAGTCGGTCACTCCCTCCACTCTTTCGGCCGGAACACTCCAGGTGTCGGG
>CAYPBX010000356.1:0-3748 GCA_964409075.1 uncultured Candidatus Obscuribacterales bacterium | reverse complement strand
TGTTTCGATCGAACCTGCCGAAGCCTTCCTGACGGTAGCCGTTCACATCGTCTACAAGCGGGAAGCCTGCCTCTTGAGCTGCTTGGAAGAAGGCTTCAAAAAGTGGATTTTCGCAGGGACCTGTCTCCAGAATGAGAGGTCCGGAGTCGCCGTGGTATTGATCTGCCCCGGAGAGCCGCTTCTCGGCGCGGATAAAATAAGGCAGGCAGTGAGGGTAGTCCCAGCTCTCCATCCCGGGATCCCCAGCCCACTTTTGATAGTCGAGCGCATTGCCGCGGATGAAAATCATGCCGTTTATCGAGCTAGATCCGCCTAACACCTTGCCTCTAGCGTGGAAGATCCTTCTTCCGTTCATGAACGGCTCCGGATCAGACCGGTAGCACCAGTCATAAAGGCGGTTACCGATGGGATAGGTTAAGGCTGCCGGCATGTGTATGAATATGTCCCAGAGGTAATCCGGGCGTCCTGCTTCCAGCACCAGCACGGAGCAATCAGCGCTTGCGCTAAGCCGGTTGGCGAGCACGCAACCTGCCGAACCGCCACCGACTATGATGAAATCCCAGAATCTTTTAATACGTAACTATCTCTTGGAAAATTGAAAGCGTTTGCGTGCCCGTTTACGGCCGTACTTCTTGCGCTCCTTGACGCGAGGATCGCGGGTGAGGAAGCCGTCCGAGCGCAGAGCCGGCCGGTTCTGCGGAGCTGCTTGAGCAAGCGCTCTGGCAATACCGTGCCTGACAGCGCCGATCTGCCCGTGGATACCGCCGCCGGCAACTGATGCCACCACATCGAAGCGACTGACTGCGTCGGCCGCGTGAAATGGGGCTGTCAGCTCCTTTAGCAAGCCGGGTCTGTTGCCGATATAATCCTCGATCGCTTTATTGTTAATGGCTATCGATCCTGTACCGGGGACGAGGCGCACGCGAGCAGTAGCGCTTTTTCGTCTGCCGGTGCCGTAATACTGAATAACGCTGGTCATTTGAAACTTAGCCTCGTTGCCTCCGATGTCCGGTCTGCCGGTGTTTAAGTCTTGAAATTGAGCTGAATAGGCTCTGGTTTCTGCGCCTGGTGCGGATGGGATGGTCCGGCGTAAACTTTCAGCTTGGTGAACTGGTGTCGACCAAGACTCGTGTGAGGCAACATTCCTCTTACGGCCCTCTCTATGATTGCAGTCGGACGGCGGCTTACGAGGTGGTTGAATCTCTCCTCCCTGAAACCGCCTGGATAACCGGTGTGGCGCCTGTAAACTTTGTCCCTTGCCTTGTTGCCCGTGACGCGCACCTTCTGAGCATTGACTATCACGACAAAGTCCCCGCAGTCGGCATGAGGGGTAAACTCGGGATTGTTCTTGCCGCGTAATATGCTAGCAACCTGGCTGGCCAGCCGCCCGAGAACCTGTCCTTCAGCATCTACCAGCCACCAGCGTGGTGTCAATTCCTCGACCTTGGCAGAATATGTCTTCACCGTCTCTTCTCCCATCTACTCCTGAGGGAAGCTGCCTCTGCGACTCGTAAACAGGTTGTAGGCAGGCGGATAATCGATCGACTCCAGGGTTAAGCCCCAGGGTGGAGCTGTCGCACCAGCCAAACGCCGATCGCCTCTTTCCAGCGCCTCGGCCAGAGCGGTCGGCGATCTCTTGCGCAATCCTATCTCGACCAGCGTTCCGACAACAATGCGCACCATATTGTACACGAAGTGGTTTGCCTCAATCCAGAATTCAAGCACACCTTCACCTAAATTGAACAATTGGCAGTGCAAAACCTGGCAGGTCGTCGTGAGCCGGTCGGAGTTGCTCCCGCGAAAGGCAGCAAAATCATGACTGCCGGTAAGCCCGGCTGTAGCGCTTACCATGGCATTGATGTCAAGTGGGCGGGAGACGAAGTAATGAGTCTCCCGCGCAAGCGGGCAGCGCTGCGGGTGGTTGAGTATCCTGTAGGCATAGGTGCGGCTTGAGGCAGTGAAGCGGGCGTGGAAGTCCGCCGGTACCGGCTGGGCCTCAAACACCGCCAGGTCGTCCGGCAGGATGCCGTTCAGGGACCAGGCAAAGCGCTCTGCGTCCTCAATTTCGCCCGGCCAATCCAGATGCACTACCTGCCCGCGGGCATGCACCCCCGAGTCGGTGCGTCCTGCAAAGACAGCTGCTACAGGGGCTCTGGCCAGAATGGCAAGGGCGCGCTCGAGCTCGGACTGGACTGTGCGCACACCTACCTGGTACTGCGAACCGCAGAAGGCAGAGCCTAAATAGGCAAGTAAAAGGGCAACGCGGGTCAAACGAGCTGAATGATGGCCATCGGAGTAGCATCGCCGCGCCGGAAGCCGGCCCGGATGATGCGGGTGTAGCCGCCGTGCCTGTCTTTGTAGCGCGGCGCTATGACTTTGAAAAGCCTCTTTACTGCATCACGATTCTCAAGCACGAGTGTGGCGGCAGCGTCACTATCAGGCAGTAGCTTGAGGATTTCATTCCGGTCGGCTGCCAGGTTTTTGAGGGCTGCCTTACGGTCGGCAGCGCTCTTGGCCTTTGCCTTCAGCTTGCTGCCCAGGGCTGCTGCAAGCGCCTTGCGGTGGCTGGTGATTGTCTTGCCGTTATGGTGGTCCTTGAGATAGGCTGCTACCTGCCTGCGGCAGGCCAGGCTGACCGCGATTGCGCCTGTGGCTTGCTCATCTCCCTGGCGGGCCCTGGCGCGCACGGAGGCGATGTCGTCTATGTAGCCCCGCTTGGCCAGGGTAATCATCCGCTCGGCTTCTGCCCTGACGGCCTTTGCCCTGGCAAGCGTTGTGGTTATCTCGTCGTGACGGATGAGCTCGGTGGCGAGCGATGCCAAGAGAGCCTTTCGCTCTGCGGATGCTTTCCCCAGCCGGTTACGCTTGGCACGGTGCCGCATGTCCTGTCTGCCTCCCTAGCTCTCTTTGGGTGAGTCAGCCAGCGCAAGCCCGAACTGGCGCAGCCGCTCGATAACTTCATCGGCTGACTTCTTGCCGAAATTTTTGATGTTCATCAAATCATCGTAGCTGAGCTTCAAGAGCTCGCCCAAGGAGTTGATGTTGGCGCGCTTCAGGCAGTTGTAGGCGCGTACGGAAAGCTCCAGCTCCTCGATCGAGATTGACGTGTGCTTGCCTTCCTGCTGCTGAGGCTCCCTGGCTGCCGGCATCATCGGCTTGCCGGAGAGCTCGGCTATGGGCACCAGGCGCTCGATGAGCTCGCGGGCCGCCTGGGAGATGGCTTCCGTGACGTCAATCGCCCCGTTGGACCAGAGCTCAATTGTAAGCTTGTCGAAATCAGTCGATTCTCCCACACGGGTCGGCTCTACATCGTAGCTGACTCTCCTTACCGGCATGAACACGGCATCGATAGGCAGCACATCGATCGCTTGCTTGTAGTGGCTGTGGGCATCGGCCGGTACGTAGCCGCAACCGCGCTCTACGGTAATCTCGGCTCGCAGACGCCCGCCTTCGGCAAGCGTGCACAGCTGCCAGTCGGGATTGATGATGGTCACATCTGCCGGGCAGTGGATATCGCGGCCTGTCACAGCACCCACGCGCTCGACATCGATGTGCAGGTACTGTGGGTCATTGCTGAAGGACTTGACCACAAGCCCCTTCAGATTGAGCATAATGTCGATAACATCTTCTACGACACCAGGGACGGTGGTGAACTCGTGCGTGATGCCTTCGATGCGCACGGCTGTTACCGAGGAGCCGTCGAGAGAGGAGAGGAGAACTCTTCTCAAAGAGTTGCCCAGCGTGGTGC
>CAYPBX010000355.1:0-3751 GCA_964409075.1 uncultured Candidatus Obscuribacterales bacterium | reverse complement strand
CTGGCAGGGCAGACCGGTCAGCCGGGTGTACCATGGCAACCGTTACCCGTTCGCCTTCAAGGGCAATCGGCAGCTCCTGGTGCCCACGAATTACATCCTCTGGTAAGAGATCGAGCACCTCAGCGTCAATCTCAGCGGTTTTGAGGCAGACATAATTGACGCCGAACTTAAGCTCCAGCGCATTCTTGAGATGGCTTTCGCTTGCCAACCCGAGCCTGGCCAAGACCACCGTAATCGGTTCGCCTGTCCTGTCTTTCTCCAGCGTGGCACGCGTAAGCTCCTCTGCGGTTATCAAACCGTTGTCAACCAGGAACTCTCCAATCTCTTGCTTAATCAACACCTTGATCTCAGCAATATGCGACTTGCACCTGCTTTACCAAGCCAATGTTCCCGTGGCCTGCACCATTTAAACGGTAGGAAGCGCTATAGAATGGTCCAGTCACTGGAGATGCGATGCCTGTCCGCAAAGAGCTTTCGCTGTTTCTTCTGATCATGGTTCTGGCAGCCGGACTGCGTCTGGCAGGCATGACCTTCGACAGTCTCTGGCTCGACGAAAGCTATCAGACGATGGCAAGCGCTAGCGGGCGTATTCCGCCTGTCTTTCAGGAGATTCCTGCATCTGCGTTTACTTTTCAGTTTGGAACTCCGGCTGACCTTTCAGAGGCTATGCGCAACTTCCGCATCGTTGATCCCTTGTGTCCGCCTCTGTATCAAATCATCTTGAACCGCTGGATGCACCTCTTCGGTTCAGGCGATCTTGCCGTTCGTCTCCCCTCAGCGCTTCTGTCGCTTCTTGCAATAGCGCTGCTCTACCTGATCGGCCGATCTGCCGTGAGCAGTCAGGCGGCAATCCTGGCCTGCCTTTTTATGGCCGTCTCCCCGTTTGACATTTACTACGCACAGGAGGCCAGGATGTACAGCCTGGTGGTGCTGGCATCGGTCGCATCCTCGGGTGCGATGCTTCTGAGCATGAAGTTGAGCGCAGGGAGAGGTCTGACTGGAAAGCTTGCCCTAACATTAGGAGCCTACTCCCTTTCCACCTGGGCGCTCATAAACAGCCACTACACC
Organism: uncultured Candidatus Obscuribacterales bacterium; assembly: GCA_964409075.1. Classification (GTDB taxonomy): domain Bacteria; phylum Cyanobacteriota; class Vampirovibrionia; order Obscuribacterales; family Obscuribacteraceae; genus CAYPBX01. The sequence continues at coordinate 2,683 of CAYPBX010000355.1, read as the reverse complement.
GGACTGTTCGTAGTCGCCTTCCAGGTACTCTTTATTTTAGCCTGCACAATAAGGCACCGATCCTTCAAGCTCATCGGCGCCTTCTCTCTGTCCTGGGTGCTCGTTCTGCTTATCTGGCTGCCCTGGTTAGACCTTTTCCGCCAGGCTGCAGCCATTCGTACGGAATCCTTCTATGTCGCCAGACAACCCACCTGGTGGTGGCCTGCCTGGGCTCTTGCCATCCGCATCCCGATTAACTGGATAGAGTTTCTTGCCGGCAAGCGGGTCGCCTTGTATGCCATACCACTCTACCTGACATCAGCAGCACTAATCGTATCAGCTCTATTCCCACCAAAGTCCCTCTCAGACAAAGGTAAGGACAAGAGCACTGGCAGCAATCTGGGCTTCTTCTGGTCCTGGGCTATGGTACCGTCTCTGGTGCTGCTAGCGATCGATATCTTTGAGAACCATAAGGTAATTGAAATCCCCAGGTATCTGATTGGAACTGCCCCGGCAATCTATATGCTCTGCGGCGCTGGCACTGCCTGGCTAACCGGCCGCCACGGCTTTACCTATGTGTTGATTGCTGTCCACAGCGCTTTTGCGCTCATCAACAATTCCTACGCACATCTGGTGCCACAACGAGAGCCCTGGAGGCAGATGGCGCAACTGGCAGAAATGCATGTCGGCCGGGATGATCTACTGGTGGTAAGCCAACCCTATAACATCGTCTGCCTCGATCGTTACCTTTCCCGTCCATTGAGGCAGGTCGGGGCAAGTCCAGCCCAGGGCAGGCAGCATCTCGAGAATCTGCTTGCCTGCTGTGACCGCTTTTGGCTGATAACCGCTCAGGAAGGCGAGGGAATGGTCACGATGATTCCTCCGCGCTTCCAGGTTGCTTCGCGGATTGATCTACCGCGCGGTCTGCACTTGAGATTGTTTACCAGTAGAGATCGCTGACCGTTGCACAATTTTGGCTATAAGAAGAAGAATCGCGGTTTTTCTCACAACGCTAACTCATCCCTACCGGGAGTTGCACTACTCGCACAGAAGAATTACCGTTTTTCTTACGATGCAGATATACAGAACCTTAGCCACCAATTGAACTCTTTTGACCGTCAAAACGTTTAAAAAGAAGAATCGCAGTTTTTCTCATTTGAGAAAGGAAGGTGCACCATGTCAACTCTAGGCTGTGTTTACAATCGCATTCAACGATTCTCTCTGGGACACCTTTTCACCACCCGCCAGTTTCTAGGCCTGGGAAGTCGCGGAGCGGTAGATCAAAGCCTATATAACCTGGTTAAGCAAAGAGAGATCATCCGTGTTGCCCGCGGAGTATTCATGCGCAAAGGCTCACCACAGCCCTCGGTTTTTGCTGTAGCCAAGATCAAAGCAGAATCTTTCGGCAAGCGTATCTTTACGCATGGTATCGAAGCGGCCCGCCAATTGGGTTTTCCTCTAGAAGCAGCCAGGGACCCTGTCTTTGCGGTTGACGGCCGGTCGAGCTCATTTCGTTTTGGGGACACCATTATTCGCTTAATTGGGCTGAGTCCCAGAAATCTCATCAGAGAAGACTCGCTTGCCGGGCTGGTCATACGAGCAATGTGGCAGGTGGGAAAAGGGCGCATGACACCCGAGCTGGTCTCCCGAACCTATCCGAACTGGGGCAAAGTATGTCCACAGCTGGAGCAATCGGCACCATTTCTTCCTCACTGGATGAACAATCTCTTCAACTGGGCCAGGGTCGAGGTAAGGAGATGGTCCGGTTCACTGCCAAGGCCGTATAGAGATTGGGCTTGGATTTTGCCCTGATTTGCCGACCTCGTCATCATTTTCACCTAAAGCAGCTCGGACAAAATTGAGCGCAGAGATCTGCCGGACTCAGGTTAACCGCCTTCCGGATTGGCATCCATTAAAATGGGGCTCGACATTTTGGAAGAAGGCATGCAGGCAATTTGTGCATGAGCGAGACAGAAGAGCCGCAAGAACAACCTGAAGACCCAATCAAGGGACAGATCCCGACCTCCTTTGCACATAGGGCCTTTGTCCTTGTCGGCTTCGGCTTCCTGGTCTTTGAATCTGTCTTCTTAAGCCTCTATGCAAGCAAGTTCTGGTTTGCTACTGACATACGCTGGCTGGGTATTCCGGCTGTAATTGCAGCGCTGGGGCTCACACACCTTCTGCTCACTTTACAGGAGACCAAGGTAGGGTGCGTCCTTGCCTCTCCAATCTGGAAGGGCAAGCCGCCGGTGCCATATCGGTGGTGGCTGACCATCGATGAGTCTGGTATCTGGTGGGGCTTGCGTCATGTCCGCTGGGAGGCCATCGATGAGCTGGAGCTGACCATCTGGGGCAATCTGGTCTTCAAGTCGCGGCTTGTCTGCGGCACTGCCGCCGCCGCCCCGGACCGGATCATCAAGTTTCCCCTGGCGGCAGCAGACCCCCGCCTGCAAAGGCAGTTAATCGAGCTTGTAAAGGGCAGGCGCCCCGGTTGCGTGCTCAACCGGCGCTTACAGAAGCGCCTGGCCGACAGAGCCCTTAGAATTCCTGCCCCTGTCCAGAGCCTGGGGGCAGCCATTCTGCTGGTAGTTGCCTTTGATGTCGGCAATTCAACCTTTGCTTATCTGGAGATGCTCAAACAGCTATACCTTGCCGATTGCTCCGCACTCGAGAGCAACAAAACTGAAGCGGCAAGACACCTGGG
>CAYPBX010000354.1:0-3752 GCA_964409075.1 uncultured Candidatus Obscuribacterales bacterium | reverse complement strand
GCGATAAGCCGGGGCTCCTGCGACTCGCTTTGTGCAGGATCTACCCGCACAGCATAAGGGCCGTCGGGCAGGTCCCAGAAGACTTCTGGATCTGCCAGGCAGAGCCCCTCTGCCGGAACCAGAAAGAAGCATGTCAACACTGCTAGGAGCCAAGTCCAGCCTCTACCTGTCCTCATTCATAGCTCCTGATGACCGATCTTTCAACTGCTGCCTTGGCTCTCTTGCTTATCCAGCAACCATTAATCCGATTATAGGAGATGCGTGGTAGAAGGGGAACAATCAATATTAAATTGAGGGTTTAAAGCAGCCCGTGCTGGCAGATTTTGAATTTTGTTCTCAGGGAGCGCTTTCCTGATTCCACGCCCGAGCAGAGAGGCGGAAGATTCCAGCGAGGAATCTGTAGCCGAGCGGGGCAAGGGCGGAGAGCGCGAGGTACGAAGCGCTCGGAGCGCTTAAAATAGACCCCGTTCAATCCAGCCGCCGCCGAGAAGATAGGTGTCCGTGGGATCGTACAGTCCCAGGACCTGACCGGGTGTGACGGCAGGCTGTGGCTGCGCGAATTCGACTTTCACTCTGCCCTTAGACTGTACGTGGACGACAGCCGGCACCGCTTGGCTGTTATAGCGTATCTTGGCCAGTGCAGCAAAAGGCTGCTTGGGATCTTCGCTGGTGAGCCAGTTGATATCGCCGGCCTCGAGCGCTCCAGACAGGAGCGCGTCTGTGGGACCGACAAAGACAGTTCTGCTCTCCGGGCTCAGCCCGACAACATACAGTGGCTCCGGATAGGAGACACCGATTCCTCGCCGCTGCCCGATCGTGAAGTTGTGGGTGCCTGTATGTTCGCCCAGTACTGCTCCGGTCCTTGCATGCACTATAGGGCCAGGGCTCTCGGGCAGGAAGGTGGCAAGGTAGCTCTTCACGGATTCCCCTTCCGGAATGAAACAAAGGTCCTGGCTGTCTGGACGATTTGCCACGACCAGCCCGGCATCTGCGGCTATCTGCCTTATCTCTGGCTTGTCGTAATCCCCCAGGGGCAAGAGAGTGGTCTTGAGCTGTTGCCTTGTCAGGCCCCAGAGCACATAGGATTGGTCCTTTCGCCTGTCGCGGGCACGCGCCAGGCAAGGGCCGCTCTCTGTATTGATAATGCGCGCGTAGTGCCCGGTAGCCACGAGATCCGCGCCCAGCTGTTTGAGGCTCCAGTTGTAGAGCGCTCCCCATTTGATGACGGTGTTGCACAGGCTGCACGGCAGAGGTGTGCGGGCGCTTGCATAGGAGCGGTGAAACTGGTTGATGACCTCATGCTTGAAGAGCTCGCGCAGATCTACGGCATGGTGCTCGATCTCTAACTGCTCGCAGACGCGTGCTGCATCGAGCATACCCAGGTCGCAGCACTTGCTGCCTGACTTGACCAGCCAACCGGTGACACCGATCACCTCATATCCGGCTCTGGCAAGCAAGAGCGCGGTTGTGCTGCTGTCCACGCCGCCGGACATCATGACGGCGACCCGCGACTGGCCGGGGCGCTTTACGCTGTCCAGTTTGTGTGCTGCAGCCCGGCAGTAATCTGCCACGCTGGCCGAGCTTTTGCTCTTGCCGCTCACGTTCGACATGCCCTCTCATTGAGGCCGGTTGCCAGAAGGAGATCAATACTAACACAGGGCCATAAATCTACGCTTAGCCGCCGGGGATTCCTGACACCGCGCCGGGAGCGACCCAAACGGTTCCGGAACGCCTTGTCGAGCTGGCAAGCGTCTGAAAGAAAGCAGCAAGGAATGAAGCCTTAAGCGAATGTATTACGGATCCCGGCTGTAGAACGTAATGAGAGCGGACTGGCGAGGAGCAGCCGAGGAGCAAGCCTTCAGTGATTATGAAAGGCCTTTGTGTAAAGGTTTTAGAAAGTCTGCTCCCGACGGTAGCGGGTTAGGAGTTATACTACTGTCAGGTTTATCTGCGTGAGGCTCTCAACAAGCCGCTCCTAAGCGAGGTACAAAGACCGGTTCAGTCAGATGACTTTAGAGCCGGCTTAGCCTATGCGCAAAAGAGAAGCCACCGTCATAAGCAACGTCGCCCTGCCGTGGAGCGAAGGGCTGCTTACAGCCAAGACATGGAGGTCCGGGGCGCGTTTTGTGGTCGCCGTACCGGAGCTGGGTTTGCACTGTTATGGTAAAAGCCAGTCGGAGGCCGTCTTTCGACTTTTCTCATCCCTCCTGAAGTACTACCGCCAGCTCAAAGACAACAAGGAGCGCATATCGAAGCGAGGGAGCGCCCACCTGAGCCTGCTCTCCTCATGGGTAGCAGCAATTGAGAAGAAGATGCAGGTTGGGCGCCGGCAGCCGGCTGCCGCAGCGCCATCTAAGAGCTAACAGCAACGCCATAAGAGCTTCAGGCGTTTTATCTCTCGGCCATCACTCAAACGGTCTTCAGCCAGCCCTATTTTAATTGGACTTCGGACAATCCGCGGATTAGCATATTGATTCGGTGTTCGTTGCATTGCCTAAGCAGCCCTGACTGGCTATACCAAAATGGGTATGACTTTGAGATCGTTCAAAGTCCAGTTTTAAGGAAGAGCGCCTACCGGCGAAGATCTATGAAACTGAAAGAATGGCTCCCGGCTGTAACAATCTTCCTCAGCGCAAGCTCATTATTAGCAGCGCAGGCGTATCCAGATGCTCTGCCTGCTGCTCAAGGCAAGCAGCTTCTCCCTTACAAGTACGTCGGCAATTCCTTCTCTTTCAAGTTTCACCGGCCATCCTGCCAGTTTGCCCGAGCCATGAGCCTGGATCACGTTGTCCTCTTCCACTTCCGGCGCGATGCAGTCGGCGCTGGTCACCGTCCCTGCCGGTGGTGTCTGCCTCCGGCCTGGCGGACGGTGGAGGCGCACGTTTTGCCCAGATCGGATTCTCAGGATGAGGGAGAGCCACAGGCGTGGCATGACAAGCCCGAGAGACCAGCAGCAAGCCTTTCAGCGGCGCCTGAAGCCACCAGACCTGCCATGTCCTCCGAATCCTCTGCCAGCGAAACTGCCGCCGGGAGCATGCCCCATGCGGCCGGATATCTGGGAGGGACCTCCTCCGCCTTGAAGTGATTTGAGATTCCTGTTGCCACTCCTGCCAAATGGCGCCCGCTTGACCCCATCGCGTGAGCCAGGAGCCACGCTTCCCGGAACAGGACGGGCGCCCCGGGCGGCAAATCGGCCCCCCTGGAGTTGACTCGGGGATTGACGCGGCAGCTGCCCTGCTCTGCCCTGTAAGTGACCGCCTGGGGTCGCCCACAACCGGCCTGCCGCTGTGCCGGATTCCCCTGCCGAAGATGACGGAAAGCTTCTACCGGGAGCATTGGCGCGGCCGTTACTCCAGTTGTTAGCGCTTGTCGGATTGGTGCTGGCGGGCGCCGCCATGGTTGCAGGCGGGCTTGACGCACCGGATGCCTGAGGCACACTCGATTCTGTCTGTGTCGTCGACCCGGTTGAGGTGGGAGCTCCGCTTGCCGGAGAGCTGCTAGAAGTGGTGCTCTGAGTACCGCTTGATTGAGTAGTAGTAGGATACGGCGGGGGAGTTATATAGATATCACCGTTGTTTGTCACCGCTGGTGGTTCATAGGCAGCCGTGCTGGGCCAGTATGCTTGCGGCACAGGTACAGGCACAGGATACGGTACTGCCGAAGCACCGCTTGTTGTTGTTTGCATCTGGCTGTCATAAGGGACAGGCTGTGCGATCTGCTGACTGGGCAGCGGAATTCTCTGCCCGCTCCGG
>CAYPBX010000353.1:0-3754 GCA_964409075.1 uncultured Candidatus Obscuribacterales bacterium | reverse complement strand
CGGTTGAAGGGCAGCAACCTGATCGGCAAGGCAACCGGTGTCTACCGATGTGCCCAGGACATCGAATTCTGGAAACTGATCAAGCCAAAGCATCAGCGTTATCAGGCTTACGCAGTCGTACTCGACAATGAAAATCTTAATTCGCTGGTTCATTCCTGGAAATTGCCGGCAGGCGCTAATCGTTTTGCTAAAGTTCTAATCTGCCGCAGGACAATCCTAAAGACAACCTAAAGACAAAAGCAGTGTATACCTCTATGGGATTAAAGCAAATCCCTTGTATGCAGAGTAGAGATGCAATCAAAATCGGTCAAACGCCAGCCCCTGAAACAATTCGTAACGATCCGCCTGCCCCTGTCAAGCTTAAAACTAGAGAGAAAACTAATCAAAGGGCCGGGTTCTCTCCACAACCCAGCGCCTGACGCAGCCTGAACAGGACTGTGCGGCTTAAGCAGACCAAATAGCATGGTAAACATTCACTGCCGGGCGTCTCCGTTCACAGGCACGCCCTCCAGTGACCATTTACATAGCAGCATGACGCTGCCCGTCTAACGTCGACTGGCCTCAACGGGCTGCCTGAAGGCGGGTTCTTCAATCTCTGCGCCGAACCCTACCTGGGCGGCCACTGCCCTGGCAGCTCCATCAGATTCTGCCCCAACCGGAAGCCAGGCAATCCCTGCTTGCGTCAGGAGCAACCGCTCAGGCCTGGCGGCAGCCCGCGCAGGAAAGTCGACTCTAAAGTGCGCTCCAACAGACTCCTGCCTGAAAAGAGCTGCACGAGCAATCAGGTTGCCGACCAGGAAGATGTTGGCCGCCTGGAGCGACTCCGAGCTGTCCTTTGCAGGATCAAGGCTAACATTCTGACCTGCCTGCCGGTCAAGGATCTGCTTGAGCTCGCAGTCTGTGCGCGCAATACCAGCCCAGTCATACATCTGCCTCTGGAAATCCCTGAGAGCAAAGCCTGCAGGGACCAAAGGGCGCTCTACCTTGCTCAGCCTCCCGCCGGGCATGAATGATCCCTCAGGCCTACCAATAAGATAGTCAGCCAGGCGCAGGCCCATGACGCCGGCTTCCAGAAGCGAGTTGGAAGCCAGGCGGTTGGCGCCGTGAAAGCCGGTTGCAGCACACTCTCCAACAGCATACAGCCCTTGAATAGTTGTGCGCCCGACAAGATCTGTCCAGACTCCACCCATAAAATAATGTGCCGCCGGCGAGACCGGGACAGGCTCGCTGGCCAGGTCAATGTTCAAACCTGCGAGTGCAGAGGCTATGTTCGGGAAACGCTGCCGGATCCGACGCCATCCGATGGGGCGGAGATCCAGCCAGACACAGCTTACGCTCTCGGCCCTCATCGTCGCTGCAATCGCCCGGCTGACGATGTCTCGCGTCGCAAGCTCTCCGCGGGAGTCATACCGGAAAAGAAAGCGCTTGCCGTTGCCATCGATAAGATGTGCGCCCGCACCGCGCACAGCCTCCGATATCAGAAGCGCTGGCGCCCCAGGCTTGCTCAAGACGGTAGGGTGAAATTGCACAAACTCCATATCCACGAGCCGGGCACCGACACGCCAGGCGAGCGCAATACCATCACCGGTAGCAATCTCAGGGTTGCTGGTACGACTGAAGACCTGCCCTGCACCTCCGGTAGCCAGGACCGTATGTCGTGCATTGATCTGAACGTTGCTTTGACCAATCTTCGCAATAGCACCGCATACGGTTCCATCACAAATTAACAGATCGGCGATGAAGGCCTGCTCCAGAATTCGAATCCGGCCCCGGGCCCGGACCCGCTCAATGAGCACGTCTGTTATCGCACGTCCCGTGGCATCCCTGGCATGCAGCACTCTGGGCAGCGAATGCCCGCCTTCAGAGGCCAGATCGAAACGACCCTTATCATCTCGGTCAAAAGAGACTCCCAGCTGGCAGAGATGCTCGACAAGCAAGTGTCCTGCCGAGACAGTAGTCTCGACCACCAGCGGATTGCACAAGCCGCACCCGGCTTCCAGGGTGTCAGCAATGTGGCTTGCGCATGAATCCGGCGAATCAGGAAGTGCTACTGCTGCCAGACCGCCCTGGGCATTCCTTGTATTGGAGTCGAAAAGCGATCCTTTCGATGCCAGAACCACAGAAAGCCCAACGTCAGCCAGCCTCAGGGCGGTCAAGATTCCAGCCAGCCCCGAGCCTGCAATCAAGACATCAGTATCAATCCTTTCCATGTTCCGATGAAGAGACGATCAGTAAATGGAGATCATCGCCTCGATGGCCCGGCGGGCCTTCGAGGCAATCGGCTCCGGCACAGTCACGTGATAGATATCCTCGACCAGGGAGCGATGCAGCTTCTCCAGGGTGATCATCTTCATAAATCTGCAGCTCATCTCGGCATCGATCGGATGGAACTCCTTGTCTGGATTCTCTTTTTTAAGCCTGTGCAGGATACCCACCTCGGTCGCAACCACAAATTCTCTGGACTGCGACTCGCCGGCCTGACGGATCATCTTCTCTGTGGATGCGACGCGCAGCCTGGATGACCCGTTGCCCCTGGCGACACGATCCAGGTAAGGCGTCAGGCAGCCACATTCAGGATGTATGAGCAGCTCGGCATCCGGGTGCTCCTTCATTTTCTCGTCAATCTTTGCTGGCGGCACTGACGCATGAACATGGCATTCGCCCATCCATATATGCATGTTGCGGCGCCCGGTCATCTTCTCAACCCACGAGCCTAGAAAGACATCCGGCAGAAAGAAGATCTCCGTATCTTCAGGAATCGACTGGACAATCTTCAGGGCATTGCCGGACGTGCAGCAGTAGTCAGACTCGGCCTTGATTTCGGCCGACGTATTTACATAAGAGACCACCACGGCGCCAGGATGCTCCTTTCTCCAGGCACGCAGCTGCTGCAAGGTGATCGACTCAGCCAGCGAGCAGCCTGCCTCAAGATCGGGAATGAGCACTCTCTTGGTAGGACTGAGAATTGCAGCTGTCTCAGCCATGAAGTGCACACCGCAAAAGACAATTGTCTCCGCCTCGGTCTTGGCTGCCTGCTGCGAGAGTCCCAGTGAGTCACCAACATAATCGGCAAGATCCTGAATTTCGGCTATCTGGTAGTTATGGGCGAGGATGACAGCCTGCCTCTGCCGGGCCAGTTGTTTTATCTCAGCTGCAAGCTGCCTGGTATCAGTGTCGCAGCGGCTGGTTTTTAGATCTGGGCTGCTGGCCATGCTTGCTATACCTCCAGGCTTATGTCGATTGAGGGCGCCGAGTGCGTAAGAGCACCCACCGAGATGGCGTCGACCCCCGGAATCAGATAGTCGCCAATGTTGGCTGCCGTTATGCCCCCGGACACCTCTACTGCCGCCAGGCCGCCTGTTGCGCGCACGCATCTTCTTACCTGATCCGGAGTCATATTGTCAAGCAGCACTATATCAGCACCGGCTGCCACCGCTTCTCTAACCTCACTCTCTGCCGTGCACTCGACCTCCACCTTAAGCTGCGGAAATTTATTTCTTGCTCGGCCTACACAGGCTGCAATCCCACCTGCAATGCGCAAATGATTCTCCTTAATGAGAATGGCAGCAAACAATCCGCCGCGGTGATTCTTGCCTCCACCAGCAGCTACTGCATATCTCTCCAGAACCCTCAGGCAGGGTGTCGTCTTACGTGTATCGAGAACCTGAATACCGGCACGAGAGGCCTGGTCCACAATCTGCCTAGTAAGCGTGGCGACTCCAGAGAGGCGCTGAAGAAAGTTGAGCGCCACCCG
>CAYPBX010000352.1:0-3766 GCA_964409075.1 uncultured Candidatus Obscuribacterales bacterium | reverse complement strand
CCTCCTTCAGGTCCTCGAGAAGCAAAGCCTCACAGCTCAACTGGATGCCGCTTTTCTTTAGGACTCGCATGGAGGTGAGCACATGCCGGATACCGCACTGCTTTACAGCCGAGTCCGCCACAGCGCTAGAAGCCGCGTAGTTCAGGTTGACAGGAATCTTTCCGGAAAGCGTAACTGTGAAATTAGCCAGCGCCGCCGGCACCATGGGCGGCAGCAGAAGCCCGACATACTCTTCGTCCTCGCGGATCTTTCGAGACAGCACTCTCACAAGTGCTGCCGACCGCAAAAGAGCATCGCCGTAAGTCACTCTGAAGCCAGCTGAATCCACAGCAAAAAGCCGTCGCGGCTGCCTGCGCGCAACACCGACCAGAGCTGCCGATAGAGAGGTCCACCCCCGGGGAAGAGGCGGAAGAGACTTCAGGGGAGCTGCCTGCGCGCTCGACGGGAATCTTGTCTGTGTGAGTGTATCGGTCTGTGTAGCACTTGCCATGTGCCCACATCCTTTCCAGGCTGTCGAGATCTGCCTGCGGATCAAGCCATCTGATCTTGATACTGCTGCGCTTAAGTGATGATCTCTTCAGGAACCCTTCAATGCAGTTGTAAAGCGCACAGCCTCCTGGGCTAGAACAACGAGCCGCTCCTTGACCTTGTCGCTGACCAGCTTGCCGTCTTGGAAGGCTGAGGAATCTGCATAGACAAATCGGGGAATGACAATTGATCTGAAATCCAGCATAAGGCTGTTGGCTAACCCCATGATGGCCATGTAGCTCAGCTTGCCGCCAGCGGCACACATGAAACCAACAACCTTGTCCGTCCAGGCATCACCTGTCAGCTCAACAAGATTCTTGGCAGCAGAGCTGGCGTTGAAGTTATAGACAGGCAGCGCCAGCAGAATGCAGGCGGCAGACTCAACCCTTGCCCTGACATCAGCCACGCTAGGGTGGTTGTACGCCTCATCGCCGTCGCACTGCGGCAAAGGTGTCTCTCTCAGGTCGAGCCATCCAGCCCGAAGACCCTGTTCTTTCAAACACTCAAGCGTGTAGCGAGCCAAAAGCCTGCTGTTGCTGCCTGAATTGAGGCTGCAACTAACAACCAGATAATCAGGCGTCGTTTCGCTTGTCTTAGCAGCTGTGGTGTCAGCCATGAACTCTCCTGCGGCATGGATATCCTAGTGCAGTACCAGCCCCGTTCGTTCCTAAAGGACGGTGAAAGAAGCGACTGGTGTCTCGCATATGGAAATCTAGCCTCTGAGCAAAACCTCGCAATCTCAAGCTGCAAACAAATGGTAAATAAAGAATATAAATCTCTTGATCATGTATTCAAGAGTCATGAACTTTTGAGACATATACCTGATGCTCGCGCAACCCTGGCCAGCCATTCAGCTTATCCTAATATTCAGATCTTTTTCACCCATGTGCTTCTAAAAACAATGCCGATACCTTATTGCCTATGCGAAATGCCTGTAGGGGAGACGCCGTGCGTCTCCCAGGCGATGCACGGCATCGCCCATGGGGGCTCTCGGCAGCCCAGGCAGCTCAATCCTGACCGCATTGCCAGTAGCCCGCCCTTGCAAAAGGCTTGCCCTGTCAAGATGCTATTGAGTAGTTTAATGATAGTCCTCAATTTCAATCTCAACCAAGTATCTTCTTCAACCTAGAGCCTGATTCAAGTGCTACCAAAATGCATTTTCTTGCCGGTGCTGCACACTTTGCCAGGAGCTAGCACTATGGTATGGTTCACAATCTTTCTTACCTCCGGGCTGGCAACCTTTGCCGGCTGCGGACTTCGCCTTCTCCTGCACGGTCCAAGAGCAACTGCCGTCAGCTGCTTGATTGTGATCGTCGGCGCCTCCTGCATGTCTGCGATCGCAGCCAATCATGCTTCAATCCAGCCGCTTGCCGTTGCTGCCGGGATGGTTATGGCAATCCTGCAGATCGATATGTTCTCGAACCGATACAGACTGTCGCTGATCGATAAGGTGAACCGCTCGCTTGAGATCAGCCGCTGGTTGGGAGACCATTTCGATGAGTTGGATGGGGGCAAGAAAGGCCTCATATACCGCGTGGACCTCATGGAAGCTCTGGACAGCAACGTGCACAACTCCTGTGAGCGTGATATGTTGAGCCTGGCTATGCGCGATCTCGATTACATAGGACACCCTGTGCCATCGACCATGGTCCCCTGCCCGCCTGCTGTGATGGGCGGTGCTGTTGCCAGGTCCTTCCCCCACTATGCTATCGGCCGGAAAGACCTGGCGTCATACCCTGAGCGCATTAGAGCCGAACTCGCGCGCGAGTTCGGCAAATCTGCTTGACGCGATACCGTAGGGATGAGAACGGGCAGCAATTTAGGAAGGGATCAGTATCGCCCCTGCGTAAGCAAGCTGGTCTGCCAGCAACATCGCGTCGGCAATGCACAAAGCCAATTGAATTCAATTGACCGACGCCAGTGTTCTATCATTAGTACATCCTGCCGTAGCCCCAGGCAGCCGGACGAGAATGCCAAACACCCCGGACAGTGCGAATCTGACCATCTGCGTTTTTGCTGGCTCGAGCCCAGGCGCGCGACCAGAGTACACGGCAGCGGCAAGTGCGCTAGGAAAGCTTCTCGGCAAGGCAGGCATTCGCGTTATTTACGGTGGAGGCAATATAGGGCTCATGGGAGAGCTAGCTGACGCAACTCTCCTGGCTGGCGGCAGAATAATCGGCGTAATACCGGAGGCCCTTGTCGAGAAGGAGCTAGCGCACCAGGGGCTCACAAAGCTGATCATCGTGCGCGGAATGCACGATCGCAAAGCCAGGATGGCCGAGCTGGCCAACGCCTTTATAGCACTGCCCGGCGGCGCCGGAACACTCGAGGAGTTGTTCGAGGTCTGGACCTGGTCGCAACTCGGCTACCACAACAAGCCGATCGGGATCCTCAACATCGCAGGATATTATGAGCCGCTCATCACCTTAATCGATCATCTCGTAGCAGAGCGCTTTTTGAACAAAGACTACCGGCAGCAGCTCTGTATCGCCTCCGAGCCAGAGGAGCTCCTCAAGCTGGTGCGGCGCTATGTCGCACCAGCTGCCAAATGGGCGGACAGGAGAAAGTTTCCTAGTGAGCTGACCTGAAAGGTAGAATCCTGCCTTTGATGCTGCCTTGCATGGCAACTCTCGTTCATGACAGCCTGTGCCCTCAGTCCGACAGTCAGCAAGTAATAGCAATGCATTCGAGTCTGCTCCGATACAGATCAGGTTTGCCAATTCACAGGGCAGACATGAGCCAAGACTCCAGCTGATAGATTTTGCTGCCGCAAATCAAAAGTTAGTCAGGAGCAATCACATGATTGACAATGTCGAGCTTTTAGCTCGCCTCCAATTTGCCTTTACCGTGATGTTCCACTACCTGTTCCCGCCACTGTCCATCGGGCTGGGAACGATTCTTGTCATTATGGAAGGCATATATCTGAGGACCAGAAACCCAGTATATGAAACCATGTGCAAATTCTGGGTAAAGGTCTTCGCTCTCAATTTTGCTTTGGGCGTGGCCACAGGCATCGTCATGCAGGTGGAGTTCGGCACCAACTGGGCTACTTACTCGAGATACGTAGGAGACATCTTCGGCTCAGCGCTTGCCGCCGAAGGGATCTTCGCCTTCTTCCTGGAGTCCGGCTTTTTGGCCTTGCTTCTCTTTGGCTGGAATCGCGTATCTCCCAAGGTACATTTCTTCTCAACCATCATGGTAGCAGTCGGTGCTACCTTCTCGGCTTTCTGGATTACAG
>CAYPBX010000351.1:0-3768 GCA_964409075.1 uncultured Candidatus Obscuribacterales bacterium | reverse complement strand
ACCGATCCCGATGCCCCGAAGCACCAGGGGATCTCCCTCTTCATCGTCGACCGGCCTTATAATCGCGCCTACGCCTGCTACCTCAGGCAGGGGTCCTCTGTCGCTAATAAGTACAGGGCAGCCGCAGGCTTGCGCTTCGATGACCGGCCAGCCGAAGCCCTCGGAGAAGGAGGGAAAGAGAAGGGCAAAGGCTGAGTTGTAGAGCGCTTGCAAGAGTGTATCCGATGCCCAGGACGCCTCGATGATATCGCCAGCGATGCCAAGCTGCCGCGCCAGGCTCTTGAGCGCACCACACAACGGCTCACCGGCAAAGACCAACTGTTCCTTGAATTCCTCTCGAACCTTGCTGAATATTCTCAAGATCCCTTGCCGGTTCTTGCGTATCTGATTTGAGCCTACATGGAGCAAGAAAGGCCGGGAAAGATCCAGGGCAGGCAGCTCCCTTGAGATGGTTTGCTCGGCTTCTAAGCGGTCTTGCCTGCCGTAAGGTCGATTCATACCCAGCCTGATTAATTTGAGGCTGGCAGAGGCACCTAAGAGCCTTTCAGCGTCATTTTTTGTGGCCTGGGAATCGCAGCCTATAAAGTCTGCTCTTTTCAAGCCGACAAAGATGATGCGCTGAAGGATCTTTCCCGTGGGGCTCGGGTGACAGAAGGTGTCATCCTCGCCCAGACCAGCTCGGACGGCCAGGAGGTCATGGCAGGTAATTACTCGCCTGCCTGCCGGGATGAGATTGAGATAAAAGGCATTGGAGTGATCGCATACATGCACCACCTCGGCTCTTCGGGCAAGCCACGCCAATCTGAAGGGGAAGAGCAAGAACTTATCAAGGTAAGCCAGCCACTTGAAGAGAAACGGCCAACCGCAGGAGAGCCTGCCGAAAACGAAAGGCGGGCTTATGCGCTTAACCTTGTGACCGGCAGCAGAAAGCCCGGACTCGAGGATGTCAGCAAAGCGCAGCATGCTCTCCCAGCGGTCCTGCTTGTAATTGGATACAAGCAGAATCTCAAGCGGTCTGGTACTTTTGGTTAGCTCGGTCTCGTCTGCTTTCATAAGTGTGCCGACCGATAGAATTTTGCTGGTTATCTTCGGCTACGTGCTTAAGTTTATGGTGATGCCAGAGAGAATTAAAGGCAAACGGCAGTTGAAAGCAGGCAAGCGTAGAAGCCCGTTAACCTGGGCGCTCCTGTTTATTGCTTTACTGCCCCTTGTCCTTTTGCTTGCCAATCTTCTCTACCTGCCTTTCTCTTTCCTCAAGGCTCAAGAAGATGCAATCCTGGTTTTAGGTGGTGATCTCAACCGAGAGGTCTATGTATCTCAGCTAAAAAAGAGTCGACCGGAGATGCCGATTGTCGTAAGCGGCGGCTCGCCGTCACCATGTGTCTGGCTGATTTTCGACATGGCCGCTGCATCCAAGAGGCATGTCTGGCTGGAGCAGTGCGCTGACTCTACCTTTGGCAATTTCTACTTTTCTGTCCCATTTCTTGTTGACATAAAGGCTTCTAAGGTGCGCGTAGTCACCTCCCAAGGACACTTGCCCCGGGCAGCCATTATGTCCTATATCATGCTGGGTGCGCACGGCATCTGGCCTGTCTTTGACGTGTTGGATGGAAACCTTGTTCATCCGGAGACCCTGCTCAAAACTATTCTCGATCTGGAGAGAAGCTTGCTCTGGGCGTACACCAGTCAGGTATACATGGCTCGCTGCACACAAATGGTGGCTCTCTGGCAGGTCGATCTGAAACAATGGCGCAAGGGAGAGTTCAAGTGCCATCCGCTGCCGCCCTGGTTTATCGAGGCGCATCGCGACTATGTCATGCCCGAGCTTTTTGGCCAGCCCGTGCGGAAGAGCCGGAAGAAACCTTCTCGCGCCAGTAATTGAGAAGATCCTTAAGCGTTTGCTCAAAGGTGAATTGAGGCTCCCAGCCGGTTTTAGCCTTGAATTTGGATGCGTCTCCTTCCAGAAGCATTACATCTGAAGGACGCATTCGGCAGGGATCGTTTTTCACCTCTATCTTCACCTTGCTCAGGCTTAAGAGCTGGTCGAGCATCTCTTTAACCGAGCGCGATCTGCCGCTGGCGATGATATAGTCCTCGCCAGGGGTGCAGCGATCGAGCGCCAGCCAGTAGGCTCTCACTACGTCGCGCACATCAGACCAGTCCCTGCGGGCATCCAGATTGCCTACCTTGATAACCGGCTCGCTAAGTCCGGCCTCGATTTCTGCAATCTGCTTGGCGAAGTTGCTGGTAACGAATACCTCGCCGCGCCTGGGGCCTTCGTGGTTGAAGGCGCGCGTGCGCACAATCTTCAGCCCATAGCTCTCGAAGTACTGGTAGGCGAGCATGTCCTGCCCGACCTTGCTGACAGCATATGGGCTCAAGGGCCGAAAACGATTTGCCTCTGTAATTGGCAGCTCATCAGGATATACCCTGCCGTATTGCTCGGATGACAAGGCAACCTGAATAAGAGGGTCGAGCTTCTGTCTCCTTACGGCTTCAAAAAGATTGGCCTGCATGAGTATGTTGCCCGTGATTGTGCTGCAGGGGCTGATCCAGGACTCGGGCACAAAACTCTGGGCTGCCAGGTGGAAGATGAGGTCTGGTTGTGTCCTTTCAATCACATAATTGCAAGCGCTAGCATCCGTGAGGTCGGCTGTGAAAATCTCGAGACGGTCGGCGATGTGGGCGATATTCTCAGCTGAGCTGCGCCAGCGCTTAACCCCATAGATTTTGCAATCAGGCTGATTGGCGAGGATAAAGTCCGCCAGGTGCGAGCCTGCCATACCGCTAATGCCGGTGATTAAAACCTGTTGTGCCACAATTTCTGTGTTTTGACTATGTTCTGAGCCTCCTAACATTGCAGCACCCTTCACTAACTTTGGCTAGATCTTGCCATCTCAAATGCTGATTCTGCTTAGCGGCGGTTACTTTGGTTGATAATGCGTCATGTCCTTATTATGTTTTGTGCTTGCCAAAAAATTGTACATGTACTAAAATACGTACAATAGCAACAACGAACTGTTAAAAGTGCCAAATGGACACAATTTCATACACGGCAGTGCGAGCTAATCTTGCCAGGATAATGGACAAGGTTTGTGACGATCATGCACCGGTAATCGTTACCAGACAGAAGGCCAGGGAGGTGGTGCTGCTCTCGCTGTCGGATTATCGCGCGCTGGAGGAGACGGCCTATCTGTTGCGAACCAGCGCTAATGCGGCTCGGCTTGCCGGGTCGATAGCTGATATAGCCTCTGGTCGGGTTGGCGAAAGACAGATAGAAATATCGGAGTGAAGATCCTCTTCACAGAGTCCGCCTGGGAAGACTATCTGTACTGGCAAATTACCCAGCGAAAAACGCTCAGGCGCATCAACGAGCTCATCAAAGATATCTGCCGTAATCCTTACGAAGGGATCGGCAAGCCGGAGCCGCTTAGATTCGGGCTTGCTGGTTATTGGTCTCGCCGTATTGACCGGGAGCACAGGCTTGTCTACAAGGTAGAGGGTAGCTCACTGTTCATTGCCCAGTGTCGCTACCACTATGATTGATTGCTTCGGAAAACTGCCTGTGCATGCTCTCCAGGTTGAATCTAGAAGCTGCCTCCTCTCGGGCAGCTTCAGCGACCTGTCTTGCCTTGTCCGGAGTTTCCAGTACTTCCTCAATCGTGCTTCTCAGATTGACAGGGTCGCCGGGTGTCACGAGAAAACCGGTCCGGCGGTCGTCGATAATCTCCAGAATGTGCCCCTCCGTGTGCAGCCGCACGTGGGCGC
>CAYPBX010000350.1:0-3769 GCA_964409075.1 uncultured Candidatus Obscuribacterales bacterium | reverse complement strand
CTCTGCTGCCTCCGGCTCGTTTTTAAGCCTGTGCAGACTCCCCAGGTTAATGCGGGCCGCCACCATCTCCGGCCTGTAAGCCAGAAGAGCTCGGTACTCCCGCTCGGCCAGCTCTGTCTTGCCTGTCAACTGATGAATGAGCGCCACCTGATAGACAGCCTCGTGATAACGCGGGTTGAGCTCGAGCGCCTTCTTCAGCTGCCTGAGCGCCCCATCGTAATCCAGCTGACCGGTCAATCGAACTGCGAGAGCCAGACAACGCTCTGGATCAAGCTCAGGCTTAACCGCGGCACCTTGCGCTAGCACCTCTCCCCACAGGCTCAGCCCAAGACCGAGAATCACCGCCCAGGCCGGCATATTTAAATTTATTCTTGTCATCTTCAGCTCTGCCCTTGTCGCCACCGATCTCGGCATTATTTTACACGCCGCTGACAAGCCAACTGATCCGCCGTCCCAAGGCAGTACCCATCGCTTAAGAACCTCAATGTTTACACAGGAGCCGACAACACTGCCGGGTCCTTCTTTGTAAAGAAATGCCTAATACAAGCAGTCATGGTATGCAAACCCGCCAGCGCACGGCGCCTGCCCGTTTCAACGCTTGATGATCTAGAGCAGGCTCCGCTCCTCAGGGGTTGCTTTCCAGAACGAGAGTCACCGGCCCATCATTGACCAGGGAGACCTTCATGTCAGCGCCGAAAACACCTTTTGCAACGGTAAGCCCGTGTCCTGCCAGCTGCCTGGCAAAATGCTCATAGAGGCGCTCGCCCTCCTCAGGCTCAGCAGCTCTGGTAAAGCCTGGGCGACGCCCTTTGCGCCAATCGGCAATGAGCGTGAACTGCGAGATGACCAGCGCCGCCCCCCCGGACTCGCCTAGCGATCGGTTCATTTTGCCGTCTGCATCGGCAAAGATCCTCATTTGAGCGCTCTTGCGCGCCAGATAAGAGCTCTCCGCCTCTGTATCACCGCGCTCAACCCCAAGCAGGATCAAAAGCCCGCAGCCGATGGAGCCTACCACCTGAAGGTCGACACTTACCGATGCCCGCGAGACTCTCTGCAAAACCGCTATCATTGCCTGGCATCGCCGAATGCCCTGAGCCACAATTTAAGTTGCAAGCAGGATGTGAGAAGCAATTATGTTACCATTGCCTTTGTGAGTGTCTCGCGCACTCAAGTGTCGGCGCGGGGTGGAGCAGTCTGGTAGCTCGTTGGGCTCATAACCCAAAGGTCGTAAGTTCAAATCTTACCCCCGCAACCAATGCAAAATCTACACAGCCGGTGAGTTTCAAGGGACGAGCCGGTTTTTTATTTGGGTGGCTGAAGATTTGTGCCTCACCCTAGAACGATCACCGCCTGAGCATGTACCTCAAAGCGCTTACACCGCCGAGCCTTTAGCCCGCTGGTGTTTCCTTTTCAGGGTATGACTATGGAGACAGGAACTTTATCTTTCATGCCGACAGTTGCAAGACTGCGGCTCTCGCCTCTGTCTTTTCGTCCTACGGAAGAAATGCCACGCGCTTGGGCGCTCCGCCCACTTCCGCCTTGCCAACAAGCTTGAGCTTTCCATCTGGAGCTACCTCCACCAGCGATAGACTGGCATCACCGATATTGCTTACTAGCGCCTTCACCGGCGAGGTGCCGGGAATGCGCTCGATGCAGCAAGGTCTGGATACGTCTGTCAGCCGGTCGAGCAACTTGCCGGTAGACACGTCCACGGCATCGATGTACGAGCGTCCTTCATTGGCTGCCAGCACTATGTTGTCTGTGACCGCCTCAACGCCATGATAAGTGACTTCTTGCGGTTGCGAATCATCGGATGGAGTAGGGAACTCAAGTAGTCTTGTGACCTTGCCGCTTTTCAGGTCTGCCTCGAAGAAGCCATCGACCCAGAATGAGCCGAAATAGACCTTCGTCTCATCCGGGCTAAACGTAAGGCTTCTGGGGTTGACGTTTAGCTGGTGAAAGGCAATGAGCTTTTGTTCCTCTGGATCGACTATCGCTAGCCCCGTCACCTTCTTGCAGGTCGCGTACACGTTTTTATTCCGGGGGCCATATTTGACCACGTGCGGCGCGCTGGCTGCGACTCTGAATGCCTCCGTCATTGACGTCAGGTCGATGCCGATCACCGAATCGCTGTGATAGTCGGCTACGAGGATATACCGCCCGTCCCGGCTCAGGATGATGTGATCGTTGTACATCTTGCCGATTTTTGTTTCGCCTTTCTGCTTCCAGGTGTCGGCATCAAAAAACTTGACCTTCTCTTCATCTTCGACTCCCACGGCGACAGTCTTGCCGTCCTTGCTGACCGCTATTCCATATGGACGCGGGCCGACCGGCAGCCGCTTCAGCTCTTTCATGCTTCTTATGTCAACCAGCGAGACTGAAGCATCGCCGGTGTTGACAACAAACACCTTGTCAGGGGAGCCGGCTCCGGCAGCCAGGACAGGAACAGCCATTAGCAACGCAATCGCTACTGGAAGCCTGAAACTTCGTTTCATCTGTTCTTCCCTCCTTTCCTGTCCTATAATTACAACCTGCTAATTTTATTCTCTTGAAATGGGGGCATAGCAATGACTCTTTCCCGCCGCTCATTCATTGGTGTCACCGCCGCTGCTGTGGGTGCACTGGCCGCGGGTACTCGTGTTTCGGCGCAAAACCTGAGCGCGGCTGATGCCAGCGGTTATCGAGTACAGCCGCTTCCGTTCCATCCGGCCAAACTCAACGGCATAAGTGAACGGCTCATTGTCTCTCACCACGATAAGAACTATGCTGGTGCCGTGAGAAGACTTTCTGCAATTCAAGAAAGAATACGACAGCTTCCGGCTGACAGTCCACCCTTCCAAATGGGAGCGCTAAAGCGGGAAGAGTTGATAGCGATGAACTCCATGATTTTGCACGAGTATTATTTCGAGAACCTTGGCGGTGATGGCAAAGCAGCCGGTAATGCTCTTGATTTGATAAAGCAGCAATTTGGCTCATACGAGGATTGGGAACACGAGTTCAAGCTAACCGGATTGTCTCTATCCGGAGGCTCAGGCTGGGTCATGCTTTCATTCAGTCCGCATGATACGAGGGTCTACAACGTCTGGAGCTCCGATCATACCCAGGGTCTCGCCGCAGGAAAACCGCTACTTGTGATGGACATGTACGAGCATTCTTACCAGATGGACTACGGCGCTGACGCAAAAGGTTACATACAAGCATTCTTCAAGAACATTAACTGGGAGGCAGTCCAAAAGCGAATCGAAGCTTGATTGTGCATCACGTAGCTATCTTGCGCTTCTTCTCAGATGACAAGCAGGCACCCCTGCTCATCATGACCGTTTCATCGATAGAGCTACATCCAGGTCTGCATGCTCGAACGCTGATGCCATGCGGTCGATTTCGTGAGCGGTCATTCCAAGCTTTGCCGCCACCTTACGCCACGTCCTGGCCGCTCTTGCCACTTCAGACACCATCTTTCGTGCTTCGTATTGGTCGAGTTCGAAGTAAGGAGCTACATCCAGAGCCAGCTTTAGTGAGGCGGTGCTATCGTCCAGATCGATCGCGGTGGTCAAAACGTGCGGCCTGATATCAACAGGAACCGGGTTAAGATCATAGGCAGGCGACAGCCGCCAACCCAGAGGACCAGCGTACAGAAAGCCGTGATTGCGCAGATGGTCGTCCGTGTTTGAAATCAGGATGTTGAAAACGACGCGCCGCCAGAGTAAATGCATGTCTTCCTTCGGTGCAGCACCGTATCTGCGGAGCACGTCCACGAACTCCATGTAGC
>CAYPBX010000349.1:0-3772 GCA_964409075.1 uncultured Candidatus Obscuribacterales bacterium | reverse complement strand
TAAGTAACCTCCTTTTCTGGGTTCTCCTACATATGCTGCAACGATGTGTTTTGCGATCAGGGTTACTTTACACTCCCGGAGACCAGAAGAATTCTCGAGGCAGGGATCAGGCATGGGCTTTTGCCGAAAGTACATGCTGACGAGTTTGCAAGTCTGGGGGCCACGGCTCTGGCTGTCGAGCTCGAGGCAGCCAGCGCCGATCACCTGCTCAAGGTGACCCGGCAAGACATAGGCAGGCTGGCCTATTCCAAGACAGTAGCTGTCCTCTTGCCGGGGACATCGTTTTTTCTCAACCTTGGCAATCACGCCCCGGCGCGAGCGCTCATCGACCAGGGAGTGGCCGTGGCTCTTGGCTCCGACTTCAATCCTGGCTCTTGCCACATATTCTCTCTGCCCTTTATCTATGGCCTGGCTTGCCTGCATCTTCATATGTCTCCTGAAGAGGCTCTGACAGCGCTAACAGTCAACGCCGCCCATGCCATCGGCCGTGGTGAGTGTGTCGGGCGGCTGGCGGCTGGCTACCAGGCTGACATTCTTGTGCTGGGAGTCTCGAGGCTGGAGGAGATTCCGTACAATATGGACTGGAATCCGATAGAGTCCGTGGTGAAGGGTGGTCAGCTGGTGCTGGGGCCGGGAACGACAACAGAAAATTGAGCCGGGCCTTTATTGTCCCTGGTGTCAGGTGTGGTGTATTTTTTTCGCAGAGATCCAGACGGCGGGTAGCCGCGTGTATTTTCAAAGCATATAGGATACGGAGCTGGATAATTAATTTGATGCGATCATCGCTGAAAATGTGGTCAACGGTCTTGCTTCCCTGATCGTCTTAGCTATAATTTTTAGGAACGCCACCACCGACAGCGGCTATCTTAAGTGGAGCTGCTGATCTATGCAGGGAGTCATTTGATGCCTGAAGCGAAACGGAAGCTGGATAGCGAAGAGAGATCTGATCTCGGGCTCGATGGTTTTGAGGGGTTTTTTGAGCGCGTCGATCAAGGAGCTTCCGGCGAGCACGGCGGTAGCACCGTACCCGGTGAACGCTGGGTGGAGAATCAGC
This sequence comes from uncultured Candidatus Obscuribacterales bacterium, assembly GCA_964409075.1. Lineage (GTDB taxonomy): Bacteria > Cyanobacteriota > Vampirovibrionia > Obscuribacterales > Obscuribacteraceae > CAYPBX01. The sequence continues at coordinate 2,718 of CAYPBX010000349.1, read as the reverse complement.
TCGAGAAGCTGCTCGGTCGGTTTGGCGAACTGATTACCCTAAGTGTCGATCAGAGGGTCGAGACGGCCAAACTGGCCAACCAGCTGATTGAGAATCAGCGCCAGCTGATTGCCAGCCAGCAGATCCTGGTCAGGCTTATGGAGAAGACCATAGATCTGGCACGACACATCACAGAGATAGAGGAGAGATTGCCGGCTGTTTTCGAGTTGCCTCACCGGGTCGAGAACCTGCGTCAGCGCCTGGCTCAGCTGGAAGGCATCGAGCTGGATTAGGGGATGAGTGGTTTGTGATTCATCTTCAGTCGCCAGGTCAGCTCGCTGCCCTGGCCTCGTTGCTGTCCAGGCGTGGTGTCGTGGAGTGCTTCTGTAGCTCTTTATCAATGGCCTTTAGTGTAGGTGTCTCGCCGGCGTGATGTGCTTGCTACCTGGGTGGCTCATCTTGCGGCAGGAAACCTGTGCTGAGGATGTGAAGAGGTTTATTAAAATATGTGTGGTAATTCCCAATAGACGGGGCGTTTTCTCTTTACACTCCGTATACCTGTATTAGAATTATGGCGCCGAACGACGGCGGGTTCCTTGTTTTCAGGCGGGAAGTGGTTCGATGAGCGATTCGATTGGCACGCAAAGAGGGGGAGCGGTCTTGGAGCCGGATGTGGCCCCTTCTCCACGTCCTGAAGTTGGCTTAAATAGTGCTGCCCCTGGCAGTGAGACGGTCGGGCAGGGGTATGTATACGCCGGTAAGCTCCTCCCACCTGTACCGCCGTTTGCCGGAGGGCGCTCTGCTGGCAGTGAGGCGCAAGCCGATGGCAGCCCAGGCGAGAGCAGCCAGTTTCAGCCCGAGGGGCGCTTCGATTTTTCTCGCTTCTTTAAGCGCAGCAATCTGAGCACGCTCTTGGAAGGTATCAATATCACTCCTAATATGCTCTTTCTGCTTCTTTTCCTCGGCATGGCCATGTGGCTTTATGTGGTCTACTGGGTCAGGCACAACGAACCGCTGGCTAATCAGGTGCTCGGGAGCGAGGCAATTTCTCTGCCGGGCTCTCATGCTGACCGGCGGATTGTAGAGGGCATTCGCAAGGCTGTTCCGATTCGCACCAGTCAGGGCGGGCAGCCAGCATTCGTCTCCGACAGCCCTGCTGCCGCGCCTGGTGCTTTGGACACCTACGGCGGCGCAGTGGCGCTGCCATCCGGGACGCTGCCACTGCAGCCGGCTCCTTATTCTCATCAGTCGCTTGCTCAGCATCCTGTGGTAGCGCCGGCTTCAGTGCCGTCCGCCTCCTGGCATGGCGCTTATCATGTTCCTGTTCATAGTGCCGATGGGCTGCGGCTCAAGACAATAACCAACCGGTAGATCCGGAGTTCTATCCGGTCTCCAAGAAACGCACGCAGAGCTGTTGGAACGTGCATTGATCGGTAATTTTCGGCGGCGGCAATCAACAAACGCATCGATTCCATAGAGCTTTCAGCCAAGTCCGAAGGCGGAGGCACGCAGGCTCTCGATCTGAGCAATCTCTTCCGATAAAAGAGGATTGGCGGCAGACGCATCAGCATTCTCCTCTGCCTGCTCTTCAGTCTTGATGCCGGTTATGACTGTGGCAATTTTCTCGTTGCCGAGGAGAAACTTAAGCGCTGTCTCCGTCAACGATCTATCGTATCTGTCTGCCACTGCCTTGAGAGCTCTGGCTGCCTGAATGCGTGCCTGCGTGAAGGATACGGGCCATGCGTGCCTGATGTCGCCAGGCTCAAACTCAGGTGCGTTTGTGTACTTTCCTGTGAGAAATCCGTTGGCCAGAGGTTCTCTGGCTATTATGGCACAGCCGACCCCCCAGGCTTTATCAATCAGCTGTGTGACACAGCTGTGGTTGAAGATATTACAGGCGACCTGTATGCAGTCTGGCTGAGCGGTGTTGAGCGCTGTTATGCCCTCGATGGGGTCGAAGATGGAGATACCCCAGGCCCTTATTTTCCCTTCGCGCTTCAGTTCGTAGAGAACCTCATAGATTGCCGGCTTTTCGATGAGCGCCAGGGGTGGGTTGTGCAGCAGGTAAACATCGATGTAATCTGTGCGCAGTCTTTTGAGACTCTTCTCCAGAGCAAATCTCACATAGTCGACGGAGAAGTTCTGCTGCCGGCCCTGCCGATAGAAGTCTGCCCCCACCTTGGTGGCAATGATCACATCACGGCGCTGGCCAGCCAGTGCCTGCCCGATCAGCTCCTCGCTGTGTCCCTGCCCGTAGACATCGGCCGTGTCGAAGAAATTGAGTCCCAGTTCGACTGCTCGTCTTAGCGCGGCGACAGATGTGCGGTCGCAGGTGTTGCCGTAGCTGTTGCCATAGCGGTTACCGCCTATTGCCCAGGCTCCGAAGCCGATCTCCGATACTTTCAGACCGGTTCTGCCGAAGTCACGATAGTGCATGGCGCCCTTGAGATGCTGACGGCAAGATGACGCTCAGGACATGAACATTGTTAACATTTCTCGTCATGGCAACCGGGAGCGGTTTTCATGTCTCAGATAATACCAACATACGCTCTCCAGCTCCTGTCAGCCTTTTGGCCAGACAGCCGCCATCTGCTTGAAAAGGTCCAGCAGTCAGTTATTTCAAAGGCGAAGGGAAATTTGCCAGTGTATTACAATAGCCAGTTGGGCATCTTGGTAAGAGCGGGGCTACTGGTCAGGCAATGGACGTATACGATGTGACCATCGTGGGGGGGGGTCCAA
>CAYPBX010000348.1:0-3774 GCA_964409075.1 uncultured Candidatus Obscuribacterales bacterium | reverse complement strand
GATAAAGCTGCGCGACAGCCCCACTACTCCATCGCCGGTAATCTTGCCTCGCCCGGTCTGGCAAGCCGAGAGCACCACCAGCTTCTCGGACAAGGGCGGCAGGCGCAAGATGTCGGCAACCGTAAGCAGACCGTCATCTTTGGCTGTAGGAGCCAGAACCAAAGCCGACTGCATAGGGGCCTGCTCATTGATCAATCCGTGCGTAGCTAGATGCACAATGGTTGAGGCAGGCGCTAGTTTGACGAAATTGTCCCTGTTAGCTTCCTGCCCGATCTTCACGACAGATTGTTCCGGACCGAACAGCTCTGCTACCCGCTTGACCTCGCGTGCCGAGTAAGGAAGCTGCCCGATAAAGGAGATTTGAGCTGTGATTGGATTCCCGAAGGCCAGGAGCTTGCTTTGTTTGGCCTTCACCTGCCCGGCAAGTCTCTCTGTTGCCCGCATTACACCTATGGCAGGCGTGAAGGCAAGAGTGTGTTTCTCGATTAGGAATCTGTTTGCATTGTCCTGCAAAGCTGCAAACGGCACAAGAAAGAGCCCGCGGTGAGGGACAATTGTCACAGCCTCAGTATCCTTGTCAGGCAAGAGTGGCTCCAACGGCTCAATTAGAAGGTGGTAGAGCTCTCTCGACTGCCGCTGCCGCTTTACACTTTGTGCGGCAGCCTCAGCCGGGCTTGCCGGTTGAGCAGTTATGGTGCGGTGCAACTCCTCAATCCTGGCTGTAAGTTGAGTTGCGCTGACGCTTATAGGCGGAGGCATCGTCACCTTGCCCGATGGCTCAATCACCCAAGCCACGAGCTTGTGGGGAAGCATATAAAACTCCACAACCGTCGAGCCGGAACGATTTACCAGATCCTTCATCTCCGCAAGCGATGGGGCCTTTGCATTGACATCGCTTATGGTGGCAGCCTCGACAACATACGATGCCCTGGGCAGAATTGTGACCCCGCGCTCGGATGCTACCTGATTACCCTCTGCCACCAGATCAGACAGCCGCAGGCGGGAGCCATCCTCCTGTCTGCCTGACAGGTCAGATGAATCAGCACCGGGAGCCTTCTGACCCCTGCCTTCGAGAAGATCGAGAAAGGCTCTGGCTCTTCCCTTCTCCGCCACCACAAGTGCCGGCTCCGCCTGACCGCTGGTTGCTAGAAGATCCACCAGCTCTGCAAAACAGTCTTGGCGCAAATCCATATTGAAGGTCTTGAAAGAGTCGCGGCTCAGCTGGCGTCTTTCAATCTCCACAAGCTCTGCTGCAGCTCTCAAATGATCGAGCGCTTCATCGCTTAGCGAAAGCGCCTTGAGCGCTTTACCTAACCCAAGCTGGCACTCCCATTTATCCTCCAGGCTGCCGCCAGCATGAGAGAACGGCTGAGCTTGCCGGTAACACTCAAGCGACTTCCCAGCCCGGCCAAGATTCAAATAAGCGAGCCCTAGAGCGCGCAGGGCACGGGCCTCGCCGCCTTTGTCAGCCACTGAGGAGAAGAGGCGCAGCGCCTCCTCGTAGAGCGGCACAGCATCGGCAAAATGCCCCTCCATCGACTCATACTGGGCCTGATTGTAGGCAAGCAGAGCCTGTCCTGCGTCATCGCCCGTGCTCTGGAATATCTCTTTGGCGCGGCCATAGTATTCCTTGAAGGACTCTTTCTGCCCGGAGTCGAGATAACAGACAGCCAGACTGGTGTAGATGGCGGCCTGGCCAAGCTTGTCTGATCCATCGCCCAGCGTCTCGGCTGCCTGGCGATAGAACTTGATTGCTGCCGGATACGCCCCGAGCGCTTTGTAGCACATAGCAATATCCGCATAAAGCGCTGCTTCTGTCTTAGGCTGCTTGGCGAGGCTTGTTTTGTGAATCTCAAGGGCAGCGAAATATCCTTTGAGCGCCGGCTCTGGCGAGCCCGCTAGAAGATAAGCGTATGCGCTCTCGGCCAGGGCATCTCGCTCAGCGCTTTTATCCTCAAGGCGTCTGGCGAGATCAAGGGCCTTGGCGTGTAATTGCTTCTGCTCTTTAAAATTACCCGCGGCAGCCTCGGCCGCCCCCAGACCAATCAGAGCCTGGACAAGCTGGGCAGAGCTTTTGCTGTCCTGGGCCGCACTGGAGCCTTGAAGGAGCTCGATAGCCTTTTGAAATGCGACCCTGGCATCCTCGACTTGCCTGGCCGCAAGAGTGGTCCTGGCCAGTCCCAGCCAGGACTGGCTCTGGTCTGCCTCCGTATCAGAAGCATCGAGAGCCACCCGGTAATCAGACATGGACCCTTCTAGATCTCCCAGATCAGCACGCAAGGCAGCTCGCATCCTGTAGACCGTAGCGGCAACAGGGGCCGCGTCTGTGCCTTCCACCAGCGTTTGTGCCGAATCCAGGCAAGTCAGCGCGGCCTTGAGATCACCAAGCTTCCTGTTCACAACAGCAAGATTCACCAGACAGTTGGCCTCATCCAGGCTGCTGCCGGTGCCTGACACAAGCCCCAAAGCCTCCTGGAAATATGACTTTGCCTTCTCCAGCCTGCCGGTTTGCATCTCGAGAGTGCCGATGCTGGTGACAAGGCTGGCCTGATGGCCCTCCATCTCCTGCTCACGAGCCACTGCTAGCGCCTCGCTATAGAGCTTCCTGGCCTCATCCGCCTTGCCGGCGGCAACCAGAATGTTTGCCAGGGCCACAGCCGTACGCACCTTGCTATCGCCACGATCGAGCCTGTTTTCAATCTCCCAGGCGCGCCGCATGAGCTCCTCTGCCAGCCTCATCTGCCTGCCGTTGAAGCGGGCAACAGCCAGGTCGTAGAGAGCGTCAGCCATAAAGGCCGGCTTTCCCTTCTTCTGGGCGCGCTCAACTGCCTTCTCCAGCCGCTCAAGATCACCATCTCCCCGGCTCAATACCGGCTGACCGGTCGTCAGGGCAGCCAGGCAAAGAAGCAAAAAAAAGATTACAAAGCGCAAACCGAACCCTGCCTAGCTCGACAGAAAGCTCTTACCAAGAGACATTTGTACTGGCTATTTGGACTCGCCCGGCGGATTTATCGCCACAAAACCCTGTGTGCCGTTTATCTGGTTTAATACAGCAGCCATTTTGGACATGTCCGCTATTATTCTATCGACCTTCTTGCCGGAAAGCTCCTGAGCCATGTTGGCGATCAGCGTGCTCCTGCTTAGCACTGAGGCCACAGAGAATTCCGAGACGGCCACATGCCCGCCTTCCAGCATCTTGAAATGCCTGCGCGCAATGCCGTCGGCAGGGCGCATGTGGGAGCGCTCTAACCTTCCCCTGCTTGCCACCAGCTCGCATCCAGGGGAGATAGCTGCTGTCCGGCGCTCACCACCAACAAATGGCCCTTTGTCTAGCTTGACCATGACGTTCTCTCCCCGGCCGTCGATGTTCATCACACGTGCGCTACCAGCGCGGGCAGTTATGAGAACATCACCGTCGGCACGAATGGCAACCTCGCCCAGGGGAGTGTAGACAAGCGCAAACCGTGAAGGCCGGCGCACCGACACAAGTATTTGGCCACTGCGCAGCTCCACTATATGTGGTGCTGACTTGGTGTAGTCGGCCCCCGGCGCAAAGCGAACCACAATACCCGATGATGGTCCACTCTGGTCCTGACGCAAGGGAAATTCGTCTGCAGGCACAAAGCGAACGCCATTGAGCACCCGCATCTCAGGGGAAGGAGCAATAATCTCACCGGCGGCAATGTCGGGAGTGGTCACATCGGTCGGCACGACAATATTGGGCGTGAAAATGGGCGGGGGCGTGGGCAGAAGCGGCGTGGGCGGCGGCGGCAG
>CAYPBX010000347.1:0-3778 GCA_964409075.1 uncultured Candidatus Obscuribacterales bacterium | reverse complement strand
GGCGACGCAGCCAGGAAGGCTGTTGATGGTGTAGTTCCGGAACAGGAAGAGAATCAGTAGGCAGGGATGCCGGGATGAAACTGTGCCGCCTGCGCTGGTCAGCCCGGTAGCAGGCGCACGAACTTGCGCCGCCCTACTTGAAGGACCGAACCGGCTTCGGGCGGGGATTTTATTGGCTGAAGCGGGTCGGTTACCGGTTCACCATCGACGCGCACGGCACCTTCACTCACCAGGCGCTTAGCCTCAGCCGAGCTTACTGCCATTCCGGTTTCTCTGATCAGGCGAAAGAGAGGACATTCTTTCTCCAGGACGTAGGACGGCATATCCTCAGGCAGCAGGCGCTGGCTGTGCACGCGCCTCCAGTTTTCCAGCGCTGCGTGGGCGGCCCTGCTGCCGTGATAGAGCTCGACTACCTGGTAAGCAAGATTTTCCTTGGCATCCTTGGGATTTGATCCTGTTGCCAGAGCTGATGAGATGTCTGCAATTTCTGCAATATCCATTGTCGTTGCTAATTCGAGGTACTTACATATGAGATTATCTGAAATACGCATGCATTTGCCGAACATCACATCCGGTGCCTCGGTGAGTCCAATGTAGTTGCCGTAAGACTTGGACATTTTCTGCACGCCGTCGGTACCCACAAGCAAAGGTACCAGGAGGGCCAGCTGAGCTGCTTGTCCGTAATGAGGCTGGATCTCTCTGCCCTGTAGGATATTGAAGCGTTGATCGGTGCCGCCCAGCTCAATATCGGCACGGACGGCTACAGAGTCATAGGCCTGCAGAAGCGGGTAAAAGAGCTCGTGGAACCCTACGGCAAGCTGTTTCTCCAGCCTGCCGCCAAAGGCCTCCTTGGCGAGCAGCTGATTTGCAGTTGTAAATCCGGCTAGCTTGATGGCGTCGGCTAAGGTCAGGTTTGCCAGCCAGTCTGTGTTGTTGGTCAGCTCCACTTTTTCCAGATCCAGCACCTTACCCATCTGCGCCAGATAGGTGCGGGCATTCTCCTCGACCTCTGCCGCATCCAGCGATGGACGAGTGCTGTTTCTGCCTGAAGGATCCCCTATCTGCGCTGTAAAGCCGCCGACGATGATGACGACCTGATGACCAAACTCCTGAAACTGCCTGAGTTTTCGAAAAACAACTGCATGTCCCAGGTGAAGATCGGCAGATGTAGGATCTATGCCAAGTTTTGCGCGCAGCACGCGTCCTTCCTGGCGTGCTGTCTGTATGCGTCTGGCAAGAGCCCTGGCGCCATCTGGAAGCACCTCAGCTCCACGCGAAAGCTCCCCGGCCTCTGCCAGAGCTTCTTGCGACAGTCTCTCGTTTTCCGGGTCAGGGCAGGAACTCACAATGGATACCTTATAGCCTGTGTCCTGATATAAAAGAAGTTCCCATATGCATTGACCATCGATAAGCAATCTCTCGGGAAGTGAGAACACCCGGTCACGCTGTTGGAGCTTGACAGGGAAAAATCTTAGCATGGCGGGGCTGTTGCCTTGTTTGCTGGAGGCTCCTGGGCTAAGATTGGTGCTTTACGCACAAACCGATCCGCGGCGCATGCGGTATTTTGTAGTGAACAATCTGTTGCCTGGATCTCGCATTGTCAATGCGATTTTAAAAAACTAAGGTGATGTCAGCGACGATGAGGCAGTACAACCCCCGGGATATCGAAGAGAGATGGCAGAAGCGCTGGGAGGAGACCGGCGTCTACAAGGCTGTGGACACAAATGAGCGCCCAAAGTACTACTCACTCGTCATGTTTCCCTATCCCTCCGGTGACCTGCACATGGGGCACATGCGCGTCTACACGATCTCGGATGTGATCAGCCGCCAGAGGCGCATGCTCGGTTACAACGTCCTCAATCCGATGGGCTGGGACTCCTTTGGCCTGCCGGCTGAGAATGCCGCCATCTCCAGGGGATTGCATCCGGACGCCTGGACGGCTGAGAACATAAAGTTCATGCGCGACGAGCAGCTAAAGAAGCTGGGCACCAGCTACGACTGGAGCAGAGAGGTGACGACCTCATCGCCTGAGTATTACCGCTGGACACAGTGGATCTTTCTTAAGTTTTACGAGGCAGGGCTGGCCTACAGGAAGCAGGCGCCTGTCAATTGGTGCTCAGATTGCCAGACAGTTCTTGCTAACGAGCAGGTAGAAGACGGTGCGTGCTGGCGCCATCCAGAAACTCAGGTCGTCCAGAAACAGATGGACCAGTGGTTTTTGAAAATCACGCACTTTGTCGATGCTTTGCTGGATGATTTGGAGTACCTGGACGGCTGGCCCGAGCGTGTGAAGACCATGCAGAGGAACTGGATCGGCAGATCCGAAGGGGCTGAGCTTAGCTTCACTGTCGAGAACAGTCCCAACAGAAAGATTGAGGTCTTCACCACCAGGCCTGATACTGCTTTTGGTATCACCTACCTTGTCCTTGCTCCCGAGCATCCTCTGGTGGCTGAGCTTACCGCCTGTGAGCAGCAGGATGCAGTCAAGGCTTATGTCGAGGCAACTGGAGGCAAGACGGAGCTCGAGCGTCTCGTGGGTGAGAAGGACAAGACAGGCGTGCCCACAGGCAGCCATGTTGTTAACCCTTTCAATGGTGACATAGTGCCGATCTGGGTCTCTGACTACGTGCTTATGAGCTATGGCAGCGGTGCTGTCATGGGTGTGCCGGCGCACGATCAGCGTGACTTCGAATTTGCCAAACAGTACTGCCTGCCTGTCAAGGAGGTGATATCAGCTAATGGCAGCGCATCCGGCGATCTGCAATATGCTTACCTTGAGCCTGGGGTCATGCTCAATTCGGGCAGGTTCAACGGCATGCCCAGCCAGCAGGCTGGTAGAGAGATCGTCACCTGGGCCGAGGAGAATCGGCTCGGCCGGGCGCGCGTGCAATACAGGCTCAGAGACTGGTTAATCAGCAGGCAGCGCTACTGGGGTTGCCCGATTCCGCTCATTCACTGCGGAGATTGTGGTGTGCAGTCAGTGCCGGAGCAGGATCTGCCGGTTGAGCTCCCCATTGAAGGAGTCGAATTTACCGGGCGAGGTGGCTCGCCTCTCAAAAGGGCTGCTGACTGGCTTGCAGTCTCTTGCCCTGCCTGTGGTGGCAGCGCCGAGCGTGAGACAGACACGATGGATACGTTCATCGACTCGAGCTGGTATTTCCTGCGTTATGCCGATGCCATAAATGAGACTATGCCCTTTGCGCCGGACAAGGCCAATTACTGGATGCCTGTCGACCAGTATGTGGGTGGTATCGAGCACGCGATACTGCATCTTCTGTACGCTCGCTTTTTCACCAGGGCGCTTGCCAGCCTGGGGCTGGTAAAGGTGAAGGAGCCTTTCGCCAACCTGCTCTCCCAGGGTATGGTAACCAAGCTGTCGCCAGCTACTGGCCGAATTGAGAAGATGTCCAAGTCGCGTGGCAATGTAGTTGGCACATCGGATTTTTTCAACCGCTATGGCGCGGATGCCGCCCGCCTCTTCACTCTCTTCGCTGCTCCGCCGGATAAGGAGCTGGAATGGTCCGAGGAGGGTGCAATCGGGCAGTACAGGTTCCTGGGGCGCATCTGGCGTCTGGTTGACGACCTCATTGACAGGCAAGCGTTGAGCGATCTGGAAGATCCACTCCTGGCAAGCGAGCTGGACCGGGGCGGTAGCGAGCTCCTGAGAATTACGCATAAAACCATTAAGGCTGTCTGCGAAGATCTGGATCCCGGACGCTACAGCTTCAACACAGCAATCGCCCGCTTGATGGAGCTGGTTAACGCGTTGTATAGATTT
>CAYPBX010000346.1:0-3780 GCA_964409075.1 uncultured Candidatus Obscuribacterales bacterium | reverse complement strand
CTGCTTTGCCTCGAACTCGCTGCGACTGTCGACTACAAGCGGAGCTATTGCACCGCTGCCTGCGACCAGAGCGCAGACCTGGCGCAGATGGCTCACCGGGTAGACCTCGATGCCTTCGACCAGCGCTGCCTCCCGTGCATTCTCCTCCGGCACCACCAGGCCTTTCACCTCCTGGTTGCGGCAGGCAAGCGCCAGTGGCAGAACACCGGAGACCGGGCGTATGGCGCCATCCAGGCTGAGCTCGCCGATAAACCAGTAGGATGCGAGGTTATCGGCAGGGATCATTCCGGTGGCGGCCAGAATACCTACAGCTATGGGCAGGTCATACTGCGGGCCTTCCTTGCGGGTGTCTGCCGGCGCCAGATTTACCACCCATCTCTTGCCTGGCGGAAGGATCAACGACAGGGACTTGATGGCCGAGCGCACCCGCTCCTGGGACTCCCTGACGGCAGCATCTGGAAGGCCGACGATGAGAATCTGGCCTATTCCGCCGCCGGAATCCACCTCGACCTCCACCCGGTAAGCATCGAGCCCAATGAGCCCGCCCGAGAAGATACGTGCAAACATTGCTTCCCTCTCTATGTCCGTCTGTTCATCTCTATACGACGGTTCAAGCCCAAAGGTTCAAAAATGGATTGCATCTGCTGGCAACCGCCAGGGCATGAGCGCCTGCTGGCGGCTGTCACAGCGCAGAATTTGGCGATTGCCGCTGTGTCAATCATCTCATGCCGTGACCGGCTATGGTTTGCGCTGACTGGACGATCTGGCGTCGGATTGTAAGCCCGTCAGCCGGAGCCCTTGCGGATCTCATCGGCCAGTTTCCGGGCGGCCGCATCTTCGGGGTTCAGGTCCAGGATCCGGTCGAGATGATCGAGCGCCTCGGATCTTTTGCCCTCGGCAGCCAGGGCCTCGGCCAGGCCGAGCCTGGCCTCTCTGTTATCGGGGTTTAGATCTAAAGCGCGCTTCTCGTGAGCGATCTGTCCTTCCGTGTCACCGGCGCGCCCCAGAGCCAGAGCCAGTTGATGGTGCACATCATCGTTGTCCGGATCGATACGAGCCACGTACCTCCACTCGGCGACAGCCCGCTGGTAATCTCCCTTGCCGAAGAGGGCTGACGCCAGAGCCTTATGGGCTGCCGGCTCCGTCTCATCCAGCTCGATTGCCATTTCTGCCTCTACCACGGCCTGATCGTAAAGTCCCTTGCCTGTGAGCGCCTGGGAGAGCACGTAGCGAGCTATGACGTTTTTCGGGTCGACCTCGACCGCCCGCCTGAGTATCTCGGCGGCCTGGTCGTACTCGCCTGCCTGATTCAGGACGACGCCCAGGTTGTTCAGCGCCGTCGAGCTGTCAGGCTCACGCTCGAGCGCCTGGCGGTAATTCTCCTCTGCTTGTTGATAATCGCCTTGCTTGAAGTACTCGTTGCCAGTAATCAGGTCGTCGGTCGCGGTACCCAGCCTGCAGCCGGCCAGCGCTGCCGAGGCCCAGAAGAGGATTACCAGGGATGGCGCGGTCGCTTTCAATTTCAGGCAGTCCTCCTGCAGTTCTTCTCCTCCAACCACCATGCCGCCGGTGGCGGGGTACTTGAAAGCCTCACTATGACCGGATTTCAAGCTGTATGCATTCTAGCACGTATGCAGGCAGCGGCATCGGACCAGTCGGTCTGGAGTCCGCCCGGGGCTGCCAGAGCCCCAAAACAAAACCGGAGCTACGCGATGACCGATCTTGGAGACTCCACCTTCAAGCCTAGCTCCTCGAGCTGCTCAGCGGCCGCAGCCGCTGGCGCGCCAGTCATCAGGCATGTGCCTGATTGCGTCTTGGGAAAGGCAATCACATCCCGTATAGATTTGCAGCCTGCAAGCAGCATCACCAGTCGATCGAGCCCCAGAGCTATTCCTCCGTGCGGAGGCGCGCCGGACCCAAGCGCCTCCAGGAGAAAGCCAAATTTGTCAGCAGCCATCTCCGGAGTAATGCCGATCGCTTTGAAGACTTTCTCCTGAACCGGCTGCTCGTGAATCCTGATCGAGCCACCACCAATCTCAACGCCATTGTAGGCGATATCATAAGCGCGCGCTCTGCAGGCGAGAGGCTCTCGATCGAGAAGCTGCAGGTCCTCTGCTCTCGGGCACGTGAAAGGATGATGCACCGCCTCCAGACGCCCTTCCTCCTCGTTGAGCTCGAACATGGGAAATGACGTTATCCAGACAAGCCTATGAGAAGACAGGTCGATAAGATCCAGCTCTTCGGCCAGGGCAAGCCTGAGGCGCCCGAGAATCTCTGCTGCTGCAGCCTCCGTGTCGGCGGCCAAGAGGATCAGATCTCCCTGCCCGGCTGACGCCAGCCTCTTAATCTCCTCCAGCTCCTGCTCGCTCAAATGCTGATGCATGCCGGATGAGCGCAGGTTCTCCGGAGCAAAGGCAAGCCAGGCCAGGCCTCTGGCACCATAAGATCTGGCCAGCACTGCCCAGGAGTCAAGCTGCTTGCGCGTAACGCTTTCGGCTCCACCTCGTAAAGTAATCGCCTTGAGTCGCCCGCCTGAATCAGCCACCTGCCGAAACACCTGGAACCGGCAGGTGCTTGCAACCGGTGTCAGATCGGCAATTTCGAGGGCGAATCGCATGTCAGGCTTGTCGCTGCCGAACCGCTCCATGGATTCCCTGTAGCTCAGCCTGGGGAAAGGTGGACAGATCTCTACGTTGGCTGCGGCAAAGGCAGCCTTGAGAAGCTGCTCGCTGACTGAGATGATTTCATCCTCGTCTGTGAAAGCCATCTCCAGATCCACCTGAGTGAACTCCGGCTGGCGGTCGGCTCTCAAATCCTCATCGCGAAAACAGCGCGCTATCTGATAGTAGCGCTCGATGCCGCTTATCATGAGTGTCTGTTTGAAGAGCTGCGGCGACTGCGGCAGAGCGTAAAAGGATCCCTTATTCATGCGGCTGGGAACCAGGAAATCGCGCGCTCCTTCTGGAGTCGCCCTGGTGAGGATCGGAGTTTCAACCTCAATAAAACCTGCCGTATCCAGGTATCCCCTGATAGCACCAATAATCCTGTGCCTGAGCCTGAGATTGCGCTGCATCTCCGCCCGGCGCAGATCCAGGTAGCGATAGCGAAGCTTCAAAGCCTCATCTACAGTGTGATATTCATCCAGCTGAAACGGCAGGGAGCGGCAACGATTGAGCAGCTCAATCTGATCAGGATAAATCTCAACATAACCGCTTACGCTGAGAGGATTTTCGCTCCCCTCCGGGCGTGCCGTGACCGTACCGCAGGCAGCAATCACATACTCATCACGTAAGCCGGAGAACAGCTCGTGCACCGGCAGATTGCGCTTGGGATCTGCAACCAGCTGCACCGAGCCTGAGGCATCGCGAAGCTCGGTAAATATAAGCCCGCCCAGATCGCGCCGGGACTGGATCCAGCCGGCAACGCACACGGCTGCTCCCACATCTTCTGCGCCCAACAGCCCACAGCTGTGCGTTCTTTTCAGCCGCCCGGCCTCCCGATCAGCAGATGACTGAATCCGGGCATATTGTAGCCCAGCCAAAGAGTAATCAGGCAACCAGTCGCAGCCTTTCGGTAGCGGCTCCGGCGGTGTAGACTAAGGGTATTGAAATTTCCTTGCTGCCGCCGCCTAACATGACAGAAAAGTTAATTGGATTAACCTGTGTGCTCCTGGGGCTCTCCTTCGCCTATAAATGCATCCTGGCAGCCTTTCGCGGGCGAGTGCTTTACTGGGAAGGATTCCTGCCGTTAACAATCCTCTCGCCCCTCATCACCCACCTG
>CAYPBX010000345.1:1564-3788 GCA_964409075.1 uncultured Candidatus Obscuribacterales bacterium | reverse complement strand
GCGCAAGGTGATGGCTTCTGTCAAGAGTCGTTATCGGACCGCTGGTCCCACGTGGGTTGCGCAACCTAAAAGTAAAGGGGCGGAGGCTCTGCGTAGATGCATCGGCATACCGTCAGGAGCTTGTGTTGTACTTTTTGCCGGTCAGAAAGAGGCTGATTCGCAGTCGGTCGTGCACTCGCCTAACTTTCAAAGCAATCTTTTTGCCTTCGAGTGGCTCCTTGGGCAGTTGAGTAAGCGCCGGAACATTTTTATGTTGGGAAAGCATCATCCATTAAGCCTACAACACCCGGCTGAGTATCAAGCAATCGCTGGCAGTCGGGCCGTCTGGTTGTCGGATGTTTCTTTGCAGGATTGTCTTTTGGTTGCTGATCGCGTTGCTGCTGTCAATTCAACGGTCCTTTATGAGGCTCTGCTTCTGGATAAGCCTGTTTTGCAACTCGGATTATCCCTTCTGTCGGGAAAGGAGATAGCCTATGAGATTGTTGATCCTTTAAATGCAGACGATACTATCACTAAGTGGTTAATGGCTCCCGATTTTGCTGGCAGACAAGCGCGCTGGTTTGATTTCGGCGCCTATCTTCTCTCCTCTTGTCTGCACACAGCCGACCTTCCTGCGAAGAACATCGGCCTGCGTTCCGACGATGAAGTTGCTGACTGGCTTAAGGCAAGACTGGTAGCTGGAGAAAATCTGGACTACGCTCAGCTACCAGAGTTACCCGGCCTCAGCTTTGATGATGAACTCTCCTGCTTGCTCGAATACCTGGCAGCGGGCGGGTGTTGAGTCAATACAGGTCGAACCGATGATAGCCTGTGGTAGATATCGATCGTCTCTTGCGCGACTCTTGCCCAGCTGAATTTTCGGGCGTGCTTCAGTCCCCTGTCGCGAAATGATGAACGCAACTGCTTGTTGTCCAGGAGCAGCTCTAAAGAGTCCGATAGCTCTTCTTTATCTGGCACTACCTTTAACGCGGCATCGCCGGCAATTTCAATAAGAGCTGATCCTGCTGAGGTCAGCACGCAGGCACCGCAGGACATGGCTTCCACAATCGGCAGTCCGAATCCCTCGTGGAGGGAAGGAAATGCAAAGATACGGCAGAGACGGTACAGGTCTACAAGGTCAGCTTCGGGAACAAAACCAGCAACGATCACTGCCCCCCCGACTCCCAGATTGTCTGCTCTTATCTTGAGATCGTCGCACTTATCCTGTCCGGCTATGAGCAGCTGGTGCTTATCTCTCAAGCGTGGTGGCAGCAGGGCGAAGGCCTCGATGAGAGTGTCTAGATTTTTGCGGGGGCCCCGGCCAAGCGAGAGGATAAAAGGGGAAGTCAGACCATATTTAGTGCGCAGAACGTCGATCTCCTTTGAGCTCAGCTCCCTCGGATGGAAGCAGGGAGAGGGAGCCGGATAGAATACCTGGATATGCGCAGGGTCCACTCCGGCTAATTCTATTAGATCGGATCGAGTTCTTTGAGAGATAGCGAGAACCCAGTCTGATTGTCGTACAAACTCCAGGCTGTCTTCGAATGATTTTATGAGCCTCTTGCTTGTCAGGTACCAGTCCGGACGGATTGACGGGAGGATGTCATATACGGTGCTTATAACTGAAACGCCAGGAAACCATCTCCTACTGTAGCTATCGGTGCTCCTGGGAAATGAGCTTGTAATATGGCAGGTGTCTGGCTGAACCTGGGCAAGAAATCGGGCGATGGCTTGATGAATGATCTGTGCTGATCGGGGTGATCTCTCCTCGACCAGGGCAAATTCCTCATCGGCGTAATACAAACTCACCCGAGAGTTCGTGGCTATCTCCTGAGGAAAGTAGCGACTGTAGGCAAGTATGTGAAACTCCAGGTCTGCAGCTGGAGCAAGCTTCAACAGGCTCGACAACCAGTTGTATGTCAGCTTGCCGACACCAGTGTTAAGCCGCATTCTGAAGAGCGGTCTGGCATCAAAGGCGATCTTCACCGATTAATATCCTTGCGAGCATTTGATTGGTAAAGGCTGACATCCGATTGTCTGATACTTGTTATGTAATATTCACCCGGTGTCCTCTATAACTAAGCCTCGAGTCGAGTCTTTTTATCAGGCTTGAAACCCAGCCTGTTGGCTGCCAGGCTAAGACCTACGAAAAGCCAGCCGTAATCGCTAAACCAGGGAAGGAACGTTAGTCTCTCGTTTAAAAGCAGCACGCCGGCAAAACTGAAAAGCATAAGGGGTAGTGGAT
>CAYPBX010000345.1:0-1554 GCA_964409075.1 uncultured Candidatus Obscuribacterales bacterium | reverse complement strand
GCCACTCCTCCTCACCAAAGGGAAATCGGGAACCTACAGCCTGAGCAAATTTGGATTTTTCGACTTTCTGCCCGGGCATGAGCCAGCCGACTGTTCCTTTCCCAGAGCCCGAACCCAGTGTGCCCTCGCTGATGAATATGGCATCAATTAGCCAGACGAATCTAGCCTGAATCCGCTCTGGCAGTCCGCCTTCAAATGCCTTCTTGTCAATAGAGGTTTCATGTCGTAGCCTAAGCGCCTCTACCGATTCAGGGAAGAGATTGATATAGAGGCTAAGGCCCACAGTTACAAAAGCTGTGCTGACACCATGGCGATCAGAGCGTTGCGCATTCGCCCGGACTTTAAGAGGAGCCCGATGCTTAAGATTGCTGCTAGTGTGCTGCTTACGGCGAAGAAGTAAGGCGTCCTGTTCAAGTGATGGGCAAACAAGACAACGACAGCAGCGCTGGTGATGACTGCAGGCTTCAGCCCTAAGAGGCGCTGCCGGGAGGGCAGAATCCAGTTTGCCAGACAGAGGGCAAAAGTGCTGGCGATGAAGTAGGAGAGGAAGTGGGTATGCTCGAATGATCCGGTAGTGATGAGTGCACCGTTGACAAGCTTTACTGCCCTACTCATATTCACGGGTGAGGCGGCAGGAGAATGATATTGAATGTATACCAGGGCAGCCATTGGAATCGAAGCATATAGAATTAGCTTGCATAGGCGCGCCAGGTCACGTGCTTGAAGCTGCTCCCCTAAAAGGAATGCCAAGGGTAGATAGCCGAAGGTAATGCGCCATCCGAGATAGCCCACGAAAGGATCGAGGTCCCGAAAGATACACTGTACAATGATGTATGGGATAGAGCCTAGATAAAGCGTTGCGCCATATACGAATAACGGGGAAGGCCTGGGCCACAGCTTGTATTTAAAGGCCAAAAAATAAGCCCAGATCACTGCCGGATCCATCGCAAAGCTGAGCCAAAATTTTATATCAGAGGCTTCAAAGCCGAAGGGCACCAGAAGCGGTGTAAGAAACGGCTTGGCCAGGCCAACAAGCATTAGCCAGAGGAAAAGCACTACAGTTATGTTGACAATCTGCTTGCGCCCGGACTCTCTGAGCGCTTCTTTTGCTTGATTTATTCTCGATTGTTTCTTGTCGGATAGCATGACATCAGGCTCTATCCCGGCATTATACCCGCTTACAGGCGGTGGGAAGCAGA
This sequence comes from uncultured Candidatus Obscuribacterales bacterium, assembly GCA_964409075.1. Taxonomy (GTDB): domain Bacteria; phylum Cyanobacteriota; class Vampirovibrionia; order Obscuribacterales; family Obscuribacteraceae; genus CAYPBX01. Next base: position 355 of record CAYPBX010000345.1, on the reverse strand, counting down.
CATCGATTAACCCCTTTCAAGCTGCCGTCTGGAATAAGAAGGGCTATCTGGCATTCATAGAGAAGTCTTGCATGTGAGTGTAGCTGGTGCCATCAATCCTAGGCTGGTGAGCGTTGCTCTAACTTCTTCATACCAGGCGGTGCGCAAGGACTCGTTCTCATAGCGCTGAATACCTAACTCCAGGCGAGCCTGATTGATGGCACACTGCGGCTTGCCGAACAGCTTTCCTATGCGCGGCAGCCAGTCATCGAGGGCTTTCTGAATCGCTGTCCTGTCATCTGATTGCGCACATAGTTCCTCAATCCATAATTCTGCATGTTCCACGTGACCGTCTTCTTCAGCATAAATCTTCTGC
>CAYPBX010000344.1:710-3794 GCA_964409075.1 uncultured Candidatus Obscuribacterales bacterium | reverse complement strand
AATCCAGCCGTCGCGCCCCAGGCGCTTCTGCCTGCTTACGCCTGTCACCAGTCCGTGCAGGTACCAGCCGGCAGGCAGGAGTAATCGCTTTCCGTCCACCATACTGGTGGACACGCGGGCAAATACCTCGTCTCCCTTCTGGTTTACCTCGGAGTTAAGATTGGCTACCAGAGTGAGTTCAACTGTGGTGCCTTCCGGTGCCGTGTGAACCAAGCCTGTTAAAAACGGCGGGGCGCTCTTGAACACATGCCCTTTCAGGTAGGATTGATCAAGGCGCTCCGCTCTTACACGTGGCACACCGCGCTCGGGTAACCTGGCGCCCTGCTCCGCTGCTTGAACGTGGTATTCGGCAAGCAAACCGAAGAGCAAGAGCGCAGCCGGGAGCCTGCGATAAGCTGATCTCGTCTCTGGCAAGCTGGCTGACATCAGCTCCAATACGTTTGCCGCGACCGGGATGTCAGGCTGTAGTTTAACATGGCGGTGCGCTGGTCCTGTCTCTTTTTTATGCTCATCCAGTGTACCGTGGCGTAAATTGCTTGCGTTATCCGGAGCTACTGCGAGATAGATCTAGCACCGACTTGCAGATATTCGCGTACGCCTGTAGGGGCGGATTGCATCCGCCCGGGCGCGTGCAACGCGCCCCTACGAGCGTTCGGGACCTTGTGCAAGTCGGTACTAGCAACCAAGTCAAGTGGAACGTAAAAGTAAACAGTAGCGCTAAAAATGCACGGGTGTTTACCTTTACGTTCCAAATTTAGCCAAAATCTGGCACGTTTATGTTCCATTTAAAATCATCAGCGGAGATAGCGGGGAGCAACCCGCCGGAGATTGGACAAAGTTGTTGAGTCTGACCTTGCTCGGCAGGCATAAAAACTTCTGGAACATATTAGGCGCCTTAAATGGTACGGCCGATAATGCAGACAAAGCCCCTTGTGTCTGGATGGTAAATGCATGAATCTGGATCGGTTTACGCACAAAGCTCAGGAAGCGCTTCTCAACTGCCGCAACATTGTGGCTCGTCTGGCCCATTCCCAGGTGACGCCGGAGCACCTGCTTCTCTCGCTCATGGAGCAGGACGACGGCCTGGCTGGAAAGATTCTCTTAGAGCTCGATGTGAGAGACAGGGCTCTCAGGCAGGAGGTTGAGGAATATCTCAACCGGCAGCCCAGGAGCTCCTCTATTAGCCAGAGCAAGGACCAGATGCATATCTCGCCTCAGCTGTCCCGGGTTCTGGAGGCAGCCAGCAAGGAGGCCTTGAGCCTCAAGGATGAATATATTAGCGTCGAGCACCTTCTGCTTGCTCTGGCTGAGGAGAGGAGCTGCCAGGCGGGGACACTTTTGAAACGCCACGGTGTGGTGCGTGATCGCATACTGAAAGTGCTGACTACCGTAAGAGGAAGCCACCGGGTCACAAGCCAGGATCCAGAAGCCAGCTATCAGGCGCTTGCGCGCTACGGTCGCGATCTCACCAGCTTTGCTGAAGACGGCAAGCTCGATCCGGTGATTGGCCGCGACGAGGAGATCCGGCGCTTGATGCAGGTGCTGTCGCGACGCACGAAAAACAACCCGGTGCTTGTTGGCGAGCCGGGTGTCGGCAAGACCGCGATTGTAGATGGTATGGCCATCCGCATCACCAAGGGCGATGTTCCGGAAGGATTGAAGAACAAGAGGCTGATTGCGCTCGATATGGGAGCTTTGATTGCCGGCGCCAAGTACAGGGGCGAGTTTGAGGAGCGCTTGAAGGCGGTGCTGAAGGAGGTTATCGAGGCTCAAGGTGAGGTGATTCTCTTTATCGACGAGCTGCACACTGTGGTGGGTGCAGGTGCCACCGGCGAGGGCTCCATGGATGCCGGAAATCTCCTGAAGCCGCCCCTGGCACGCGGTGAGCTCCACTGCATCGGTGCGACGACAATCGATGAGTACCGCAAGCATATCGAAAAGGACCCGGCGCTGGAGAGGCGCTTCCAGACAATCATGGTTGATGAGCCTGATGTTGAGGAGACCATCTCCATTTTGAGAGGGCTGAAGGAGCGTTACGAGGTCCATCATGGCGTGCGCATCAAGGATTCGGCCCTGGTGAGCGCGGCCACTCTTTCGCACAGGTATATTGCCGATCGTTTTTTGCCCGACAAGGCCATCGATCTAATTGATGAGGCGGCAGCCAGGATGCGCATTGAGATTGACTCCATGCCGTCGGAACTGGATGAGCTGGAGCGCAAGAAGATTCAACTGGAGATTGAAAGAGAGGCGCTGAAAAAGGAGGATGACGAGTCTTCGAAGGAACGGCTGGACAAGCTTGAAAAGGAGCTCAACGAGGTGCGAAGCGATGCCGACCGGCTGCGTTCCCTCTGGCAGTCCGAGAAGGAGTCTCTCTCCAGGCTGCAGGCCATAAAGGCTCGGATTGATGAAACCAGAGTGCAGATTGAGCAGGCCGAGCGAGCTACGGATCTGGCCCGTGCAGCCGAGCTCAAGTACGGTAAGCTCATCGAGCTGGAGAAGGAGCTGAAGGCAGCCGAGGCGGAGTTCGGCAAAGGGCAGGATAACGCTCTGCCCAAGGATGTCGCCCAGACAGGCAAGAGTGCCACAGGGCGACCCTCAATCCCATGCTCAGGCAGCGCAGAGGAGGGCTCGGGCCCACGAGCCCGAAGCGAAGCGGGTGAGAGCGGACGAGGCGAGGGTACCGAGCCGAGGGAGCGCTTCCCTGATACCGTGCGCAGGGAGCGAGGCGGAGGGCTCGGGCCTACGAGCCAGCAGCCGAGCGTGGCGGCAGCGGACGAGGCGACGCAGGAGCCGAGGGAGCGGCTAATAAGAGAAGAGGTTGACGAGGAGGACATTGCCGAGATTGTCTCCAAATGGACCGGTATACCGGTTGCGAAGCTTATGCAGGGTGAGGTCGAGAAGCTGTTGACCCTGGAGGACCACCTGCACAGGCGCGTGATTGGCCAGGACGAGGCTGCGACAGTGGTAGCAAATGCGGTGCGACGCTCGCGATCGGGTCTTGCCGATCCTCGCAAGCCTATCGGCAGCTTCATGTTCCTCGGCCCTACAGGAGTTGGCAAAACCGAGCTGGCCAAGGCACTTGCC
>CAYPBX010000344.1:0-700 GCA_964409075.1 uncultured Candidatus Obscuribacterales bacterium | reverse complement strand
TCGCGATCGCCCCGCCCACGACATCTCCTATCAGGCACTTGCCGGGTTTCTCTTCGACAACGAGCAGGCTATGGTGCGCATCGATATGTCGGAGTACCAGGAGCGGCATACGGTGGCCCGCCTTGTCGGGGCGCCTCCAGGCTACGTTGGTTTCGAAGAGGGAGGGCAGCTTACCGAGGCTGTGCGCCGGCGGCCGTATACGGTAATCCTCTTTGATGAGATTGAAAAGGCGCATGCCGATGTCTTCAATGTGCTCCTGCAGGTGCTTGACGAAGGGCATCTCACCGATGCCAAAGGGCGTCGGGTGGATTTTAAGAACTCCGTGATTATCATGACCTCGAACATAGGCACCGAGTACATTCTCGATTACCAGATAAAATCGGCTATAGAAGGGGACGCCGGCTATGCTGAGATGAAGGAGAAGGTGCTGGGGGCATTGCGATTGCAATTCCGACCGGAGTTCATCAACAGGGTCGACGAGATCGTTGTCTTTCATGCGCTTTCAGCCAGGCAGCTTAAGCAGATTGTTGACTTGCAGGTGGGGCTATTGAATGCACGCATTGCGCAGAGAGGACTGACGATCTCTCTCTCGGAGCCCGCCCGGGAGTGGGTCGCCCGCACAGGCTATGACCCTGTCTTCGGAGCCAGACCGCTCAAGCGCCTCATTCAAAAGGAGATAGAGAATCCACTGGCTGTGAAG